>DATAKA010000097.1:0-21106 GCA_036261855.1 Phycisphaerales bacterium
GTCCATCCGTTCCCGGGCACAGGCCGCCGGAGGTGGTGAAGTCCACATCACATCCGCCCGCGGCGTTGGTGCCGCTGCCGACGCCCACCGAGAAGCCGAGCCCGGCGTTGTAGTTGCTGGTGGGCAGCCATGCGTTCGCGACGGCGTTGAAGGCGAACTCGATCATGCGTGACGCGTGGGCGCTGGTGCCCAGGTCGCTCCACATGCTGCGTTCGGCCAGCAGCATGCGGCAGTCGGCCGTGAACTCAATGTCGGCAACCGGGTTGGACCGTTTGTCATTGGTGTTCCAGCCGGTGACGAGCGGCAGCGTGGGCATCTGGACTTCCATCCGGCGCGTCGAGGGAACGATCGTGCCCGCCGTGATCTGCACGGACCAGATCTGGTTTGGCGACGTGCCCGCGAACCGGTCGTCCTGGCCCCAGACGCTGTAGTAGAGCCTGCCAGCATGCGGCTTCACGGCCCACACGCGTTCGCCAAGCGGCGCAAACCTCGTGTACGCGGCGTCGCACGCCGCGCCGGGCGCGGTGCAGTCCGGCGCAGAGCCCGCACCGCCGGTGCCGGTGGCGTGGTCGTACCACCCCAGGATGGTGCCGGACGTGTCGAGTTGGTAGATACGACCATCGCTCAGGTGGCTGGCGAAGAAGCTCTGCGTCGAGCAATCGAACGCGACATCGCCGATGCCGGGGCGCGGGTCGTTGTCGCCCGCCGGGAGCGCCGGGTTGGGATCGGGCAGGGTGGCGAAGACCGACGCCGTGCCCATTGCGGTACCTGTGGCGATCTTGATGATTGACACGGCCTTGCCGCCGATCGTGCCCTGCGAGCCGGAGCCGATCCACCCGTTGAAGCGACCCAGGTAAAGGTTGCCCTGATCGTCAAAGGTCGTGGCGAAGACCGTGCCGATGCGGGCACGAGTCCAGTCCGACCCCGCGGCGGTGGGAGGGAAGAGCTGAGCGGTGGACGAGAGCCACTCGCCACCGGAATTGGGGCACGGAGTGATGTTCAGGTCCTTGGCGCGGAGCACGACATCGGCCGCGGCGGCCGCGGTGAAGTCCGCGTGTGTTTCCACCGCCATGCGACCGTCCATGAACGGCGCGTACGAGCTGTCGGTGTATTGCGGCGCTGTTCCGCAGCAGGACGTGCAGTTCTGGCCCGTAGGGTCGGGGCAGGGCTGTGCAGTTGCCCCTGCGGTGATGGTCAGGACGCCCCCCGTGGCGCCCAAACCCGAGAAGATGTCGAGCACCCGGATGAGGTACTGGTGACCGCACTCGACGTTGAGCGTGAAGGGCTGGCAAGACTGCTGACAGGTGAGTTGGGCCCCGGGGGGGCAGGCGCAGCCGTCGAAGACCTGCAACCCGAAGCACTCGCCGACGCTGGAATCAGGGAGCAGGTACCCACCGCCAATCGTCGCCGAACCGGTGAATGACGCGGTCCAGCAGTACCACAGGTCCGGCGTCTGCTGACCCGGAAAGCAGTGCGGCTGTGGGCTGGGCGTCGCCGTCGCAAGATTGACGTACCAAGAGCCGGACCCCGAAATGGGGCTCTTGCCCGCGCATTCGTCGTTGGGCGGCGCAGCGAGTGCCTGCGACGCGGTGAGCGCCAGTGCCGCCAGGGTGAATCCAAGTCGTTTCCCGTGCATAAGCGACCTCCCTTCGAGGTTCAGGTCGCACCGGGGGCGCGGAGCAGCCGCGCCCACCCGGTGCTCCACCTACAAGTTACCTCGGATACGCGCAGCCTTGCCGCAATTCGTGAAGATTGCGCATAGTCAAAAAGCAACCCCATGCTGTGCATGGGGTTGCATAGAGGATCGGGGAGTCCGCTGTGTGGCGGTTACTTCTTGGCCTTGCCGCCCTGCTGGGCCTCCAGCACTTCCTTCATCATGCCGGCCGGCATCGCGCGGTACTCAAGGAACTCCATCGTCGCGCTCGCGCGGCCCTGGGACATGCCGCGGATGCTCGTGGTGTAGCCAAAGAGCTCCGACAGCGGGATTTCGGCTGTCACCATCTTCACCGGGTCGCGGTCCTCGGTGTCGATGATCATGCCGCGGCGGCTGGAGATGTCGCCGGTGATGTTGCCCAGGTAGTCGTTGGGCACGGTCACCACGACCTTCATGATGGGCTCCAGGAGCTGGGGACCGCAGCGCTCCACGGCCTGCAGGAAGGCCTCGCGGCCGGCCTGCTCGAAGGAGATCTGGTCCGAGTCGACGGCGTGGTACGAGCCGTCCACCAGCGTCGCCTTGACGTTGATCATCTGGTAGCCGAACTTGGCGCCGGTGAGCGCGGTCTGGCGGATGCCGTACTCGACGCTGGGGATGAACTCCTTGGGGATCGAGCCGCCGACGACCTTGTTCTCGAAGGCGACGCTGTCGGTAAAGTCGAGTTCATCCTCCGCGGCCTGGGCGGCGGTGTAGGGCTCAAGGTTGATCGAGCAGTCGCCGAACTTACCACGGCCACCGGTCTGCTTCTTGAACAGGCCGCGGACGTACTCGGCCTTCTTGGTGATGGCCTCGCGGTACGACACCTTGGGCTTGCCGGTCTCGACGTTGATCTTCATGTCGCGGATGAGCTTGTTCCGGATGATCTCCAGGTGCAGCTCGCCCATGCCCATGATGATGGTCTGGCCGGTCTCTTCGTCGTACTGGGAGCGGAAGGACGGGTCCTCGCGCTTGATGACGCCCAGGGCCTCGGACAGCTTGCGCTTGTCGTCCTGGCTCTTGGGCTCGATGCTCATGGCGATCACGGGCTCGGGGAAGTGCATGCGCTCGAGCAGGATGGGCTGGTCGATGTCGCAGAGCGTGTCACCCGTGTAGCTGTCCTTGATGCCGACGACGGCGACGATGTTGCCCGCCGTGACTTCCTCGAGGGGGATGCGGTTCTGCGCGTGCATCTCGAAGATGCGGCTGGCGTTCTCGCGCTTGTCGTTGCCGGGGTTCAGGATGCGTGTGCCCTTGGCGAGCTTGCCCGAGTAGACGCGCATGTAGGTGAGGTCGCCGTGGGTGTCGCTCACGACCTTGAAGACCAGCGCGCTGAAGGGCGCGTCGGGGTCGTGGGGGCGCGTCATGGCGTGGTTCTTGTCGCGGGGGTCGGAGCCCTGCACCTCGGGCTTCTCGGTGGGGGCGGGGAGGTAGTCCACCACCGCGTCCAGCAGCAGCTGGACGCCGATGTTGCGGAGCGCAGCGCCGCACAGCACGGGGTAGCAGCGACGCTCCACGACCGCCTTGCGCAGGGCCGCCTTCATCAGGTCGACGGGCATTTCCTTGCCCTCGATGTACAGCTCCATGAGGTGGTCATCGAGCTCCGCGATCTTCTCCATCGCGATGTGGCGCCACTTGTCGAAGTACTCCTGCTCCTCGGCGGGGATGGCCTTCTCGACCATGGTCTCGCCCTTCTCGCCCTCGAAGAAGTAGGCCTTGCCGCCGATCAAGTCCATGATGCCCTTGTGCTCATGGCCGTGGCCGATGGGGCACTGGATCGGGATGCCGTTGGCGCCCAGGCGGCTCTTGATGGTGCCGAAGGAGAAGTCGAACGATGCGCCGACCTTGTCGCACTTGTTGACGAAGCACAGGCGCGGCACCTTGTACCGGTCGGCCTGACGCCACACGGTCTCGGACTGCGCCTCCACGCCTTCCTTGCCGTCGAACACCGCCACCGCGCCGTCGAGCACGCGGAGCGAACGCTCCACCTCGATGGTGAAGTCCACGTGGCCGGGGGTATCGATGAGGTTCAGCTTGTAGTCCTTGCCGCTGCGGGTCCAGGGGCAGGTCGTCGCCGCCGACTGGATGGTGATGCCGCGCTCCTGCTCTTCCTGCAGGAAGTCCATCGTCGCGGTGCCCTCGTGCACCTCGCCGATCTTGTAGTTCTTGCCCGTGTAGAACAGGATGCGTTCGGACACGGTGGTTTTGCCCGCGTCGATGTGGGCGCAGATACCGAAGTTGCGGATGTGAGACAGGTCGGCTGGCATGGGTCTTCCTCGAAAAATCAGGCGAACCGGGGTTCGCGGGTGCGGATCGGTGGGTGGCTGGGCCGCTGGCATCGGTCGCCGAAGGCCTCCCTCTCGGCGTCGGTCAGCGGGTTGGACAGGCAGAACGGGCGGCAGGACGGACGCGGCATCCATGACGGAGCCGGTGGTGACTAGCGTGCGTTTTCTTCGTCCTCGTCCATGGAAGTGGCCTCGTTCATAGAGCCCGCCGATTGCCGGGCTCGGGCGAGAAACGCCCGATAACGTTCGGCAACTGGCAGGGATGAATAGTAGACCAACGCGAGGCTCAATCAAGTGTCGCGCGGGGCGGGGTGTGGGGCAATCACGGCCATTCTTATGGCTTGCCGGCCAAGGACTTGCAACGCGTGACTTCGCGCTCGGACATCTGTTCCAACGGGTCCAGTCGCAGGTATTCGTTGACGCGCAGGCACTCGCCCGCCCAACGGCGTATCGCGGCTTCGTCGTTGAGCACCGCCGCCGCCGTGAGCGCTTTGCGCGCAGGAAGCAGTTCGTGCGGCCCGAGCGCGAACGCCTGTTCCCACGCTGCCAGCGATGCGCGCGTGTGCGTTTCCGAGCGAGCGGTGTCACCGACACGGGCTTCGAGTTCTGCGGAAGCTTCCTCGTACGTTCCCACCCAGGCCCAGTACGCCGCGAACGGGCGGAAGGAAGTTGCCGAGTCCAACTCGGCTCGCCCTGCCGCGAGCGCTGCGCGGGACCGGTCCAAACCGCCGAGACCGCTGTGGGCCTCTGCCTGGATGAGCGCGAGCCGGGAGCGGGCCCGCAGCGTGGGGAAGTGGGGGAGTTGCGGATCATGCGCCGGCATCGCGCCCAGGGAGCGTGCGGACTCCGCCAGACGCAGCGCAGCGACTGCCCTGTCGATGGATTCCGGTGTCGCTTCCACGCTCGTCCCCGACATCCGGGACAGATCGTGCGCCATCCGCTCGGGGGAGTCGGCCTCGAATCCCGGCACCATGGACCCTGTTGCCAACGCGTTGCGCCGTGCGGAGACCTCTGCGACAGCTTCCGTGCCTTCGTATGCGCTGGCCAGTGACGCTTGCCACGCCAACACGCGCCGGGCGTGCGGCCAAGCCGCGCCGGCGAAGATTGCAAGCACAGCGACCGACACCGCGAGCCGCTTGACCAATGGCGACAGTGGCGCAGCGGATTGTTCCGCTCCATCCCACCCCGCCGCGAGCGCGAGCAGAAGGAGGCACCACCCGGCCGCACCGGGCGTGATCGCGGTCAGCTCAATCTGGCTGTGGGCGGCGCACGCGATGACGCCGGCGGCCAGGCCAATGCGGACCGCATCGCGGGCGGCGGGTTCATGCTGCAACACTTGAAGCAGACGCGTGACGCCCACCACGACCCACACCGCGAGGCACACGCCGATCAGGCGCGTCACCGCACCGTCGGGCGTCAGGCCGTTGCGTTCCATCGCGATCGCGCCGATAGTTGCGACCGCGATGATGAGCGCCGTGGGCTTCCACTCGGAGGGATCGGCGGCCTTCGCAATCACATTCGGCACCGCGGGCGTGTCCGTCGAACGTGCAAGGAGGCCCGCCGCGCCCAGCGACACCCAGAACATCCAGAGGAGCGCTAGCCCCACGCCCATCAGTCCCATCGAGGCGATGACGTCGAGCAGCACGCTGTGCGGGCTCGTAACTTCCTCCGGTGACAGCGGGTTCTTCGCGAGGAGGTACGCGCCCTTGAAACCCGCAGCGCCCACGCCCAGCAGCGGGTGGTCCCCGATGATCCGTGCCGATGCCTGCATGTAGAACCAGCGGAACAGGATGGAGAGTTCGCCGATCCGCTCACCCACCATGCCGCGAACCACGACTGCACCCAGCGCGGCGAGCACCACGCCCGACCCCAGCAGCCGGGCCCACCTGGGCCGAACGCTCGCGCCTCGCCGGACCAGCATGAGGCCCACGAAGGCAGCAGCCACGCCCAGCCCTGCCGCAGCGAAACCGCCCTTGGCACCGGCGTAGTACACGAGCACGACCGCGGACGCGATGACCGCCCACACCGCGAGCGTGCTCGGCGTCGGCTTGGCAACCCGCGAAGACCTTGCATACGTCGCCGCGCGCAGGGAGAGGGCCATCGCGACGCCGGCGGCCCCCAGCGTCGCCAGCACGTTCGCCATGCCGAAGTACCCGCTCGCCTCGGCCTGCGACAGCCGCCGCTCGAACGCTTTGGCCATGGGGGAGTCCGGCGTCCACCCCTGCGCCCGGAAGAACTGCTCCCGTGTCGCGCGGAACGTCTCCAGCGTGCGCGGGTGCTCGACGTAGACCTGCTGGAGAGCCCGCACCGCGAGCATCACGAGGAGCGCCAGCAGCACCGCGAGCACCATGCGCCGCACGGGTGGCCGCGATGCCACCGCGAACACCGCCGCGGCGCCCACAAACCCGCTCACCAGCACCGAGCCGGAGACAAAGTTGTCGAGCCCCGCCGCATCCCCCGTGTGGCGCAGCACGCTGAAGAACCCCAGCGCCGCGGCGGCGAACCCCCACGCCGCGCGGCGGAGCTCGGCGGCACGCATCGCGCTCACGGTGATCGCCGCCCCCAGCGCGGTCACGATATCCATCGCCACGCTGACGGACGGAGTCAGGCCCACCACCGGTGCCGGTGCTTCAAACGGGTCGCCGGACCAGTACGGGAACGGATCAAACGGCGACAGGCACCGCACGGCAACGACGCCGAGAATGATCGCCACACCCAACAGTGCGCGCGATTCCTGCGGGCTCTGCGCTGTCTGACCGGTCGCGTTCATGCGCCACCCCCGCCCGGCGGTGTCTGCACGCCGCTCTCGCTGCCCGCGAACTCCACGAGCGCAAGCGTGGTCATCAGCAGCGCAACCAGCACACCGGTGATGAGTGCTTCGCGCGAATCCGCCGTCAGCAGCAGCACGCCGCACAGCCCGGTGATGGCCGTGAAACAGCAAATCACGACGACCGCGGCCCGCCTGGACAGCCCACGCCGCACGAGCCGGTGCGAAAGATGGTTGAGATCACCCACAAACGGCGACCGCCCCTGCCGCAATCGGATCACCGTCACGGCGGCCATGTCGTACACGGGCACCGCGAGCGCTGCCAGCGGCATGAGCACGCCATACCACGCGGCGCTCGCGCCGGGCTCGCCCGCCCACTTGATATCACCGCCGCCGATCCTCGCATACGTCAGCCGCACGCTGAGGAACGCCAGGAACAGCCCCAGGACCAGGCTCCCGCCGTCGCCCATGAAGATGCTCGCACCGCGTCCCTTGCTGCCCCGCCACGGGAAGTTGAAAACCAGAAATCCGGCCGTGGCCCCCGCGGCGAGCGCGAAGCACGCCGCGACAAACCACTGCTGCCCGGCCAACGCCGCCCAGAGGAACATCGACGATGCAACCAGCGCGACGCCGCCCGCAAGCCCGTCCATGTTGTCCAGAAAGTTGAGGGCGTTGGTGATCGCGCCGATCCACAGGACTGTCAGGATGACCGAGAGCCAGGAGCCGCCCACGTGCCCATCCAGCATGGTGAGCAGGCGCGTGTTGGTTATCACCACCATCACGGTCGCGGCGATGAGCATCGCGCAGAGCTTGATCCACGGCCCCATCGGTCGGCGGTCGTCGAACACGCCGAGCAGGTGGACCCCCAGCAGGCACGCCAGCATGATGGCCGCGTCTCCGGCCTTGGCTTTCAACCCCGCCATGTGCTCGTGCAGGTCCGCCGGGACCAGGTTCCAATCGTGCAGGTCGATCTGCGCGGGGGCGAGGAACAACAGCAGCGCGAGCATCGGCAGGGCGATCGCGACGAAAATCCCGATGCCGCCCGTGTTGGGCACGCGGCGCGGAGCTTCCTTGATCTGCCCGGCGACCGGCGCCGTGTCGTGCGCCCCGGCCCTCGCACTCACTCCGCGCACGATCCGCGTCACCAGCAGTGACAGCAGGAACGAGACCGGGATGAGCGCCAGGCACAGGCGGATCATGCGGCTAGACGTTACGTCGCTACTTCACCGGGCGCTCGGTGCGGGCTGCGCTTTGCCCGGCCGCCACCACACCGCCGTCATGATCAGGAATGCTCCCTCCGCCAGCAGGATCATCCACACCAGCCGCAGCGGCCAAGGCCCCAGCCGATCGATGAGCGTCGGCTGCTCCGGTTTGGTGTTGCCGACGTAGCCGTAGTTCCAACCCGTGGCGATATTGAGGGGCAGCACGACCGCACCCCACGCCGCGAGTACGCCCGAAATGACCCAGAAGTCGCGCCACGCAGGCCGATGCCCGCGCACAACCAGGTCGTATACCGCCGTCGCGACGATGGTGAGGTGGCTGGCGAAGAACAGGTGGAAGCGGAACGTGTCCGGCCCGTCGGTGATGACCGGCGTCAAGAACGCCTGCGTCGAGAGCCCCAGGCCCCAGTAGTACAGGATCGTTCGCCAGACCCGCGCCCGCGTCACCATCGCCAGCGCCGCTGCAATCCCCGCGATGTCGCAGATGTGCAGCGGCAGGCTGCTCCTGGGCTCCAGGTTCGGCGGCGTGGCCCAGTAGATGATGTTGACGACCTGCACGAGGATGACGCACACCGTCCACGCCCGGTGCAGCGGCTGTTCCCGCGGCGTCCCCCGCCACTTCAGGCCAACCACCGCCAGCGCGGCCGTGACCAGGGCATACCCAGCGAGAATCGCGAAGTGCAGGGCAGAGAATGGCTGGAACGCGGGCATGAGGAGTGCAGAGCGTACCGCACGCCGCGGAAGTCCGCCAACGTGGGGGCACATATCCACGGCCAAAGGCTACTGAGCAGCGCCGCTGCGCTTCCGCGCCTTGTCCCCGGTTTCATGGCGCAACTGCCCGCACGCCGCGGCAATGTCCCGCCCGCGGCTGGCGCGGATGTGGACGTTGACGTTCCGCGAACGCAGGTATTCCTGAAAGCCGCGGACATCCTCGTCGTGGGGACGTTCAAAGGGCATCCCGGCCACCTCGTTGTAGCGGATGAGGTTGATGTTGGCGCGGAGCGTCTTGGAAAGGTCCGCGAGCTGCTTGGCGTGCTCCGGGCGGTCGTTGACGCCCCGGAGGAGTGTGTACTCGAGCGTCACCTCGCGACCGGTTTTCTCAAACCACCGCTGCAGTGCTGCGAGCAGGTCCTTGATCGTCGTGAACTCGGCCCAGGGGATGAGCTCTCGGCGCAGCTCATCGTTGGGCGCGTGCAGCGAGAGCGCGAGCGTGACCGGCATGTCGAGCTGCTCGGCGAGTTTCTCGATGGCCTTGGGCAGGCCCACCGTCGAGATCGTCACCTTGCGGGCAGAAATCGCGTGCCCCCACAGGGAGCAGATGGTCCGCACCGCGGGCACCACCGCGCCGAGGTTCGCGAGCGGCTCGCCCATACCCATGAAGACCACGTTGGTGATGCGAGTGAACTCCGGGTTGGCTTCGGCCTCCTGCATCGCCTTCCTCAGGAGCCACACCTGCTCGACGATGCGGCCTGCGGACAGGTTCGCGTCCAATCCACCAAGACCTGATGCACAGAACTTGCACCCCACCGGGCAGCCCACCTGGCTGCTGATGCACGCCGTCCGCCGGTCGTCAGCGGGGATCATCACGCACTCGGTCTGGCGCGTCGGATCGGGCGTCAGGCCATCAGGCGACCCGCCGAACTGTGGCAGAGCAACAGCGATCTGGGTTGTCGATGAAGGAGCCTCGCGAGCGGCCAGCCCGCCATCTTCCTCCACTGCGTCTCTCCGTCTCTCCGTCACTTCGTCTCTTTCCCTCCACTGCACCAGCAGCTTCAGCGTCCCGTCGCTCGCCGCCTGCCGCCGGACGATGTCGCCCGACACGAACGTCATCTCCCTCGCGAGCGTCTCGCGGTCGCGCGCGCTGAGGTTCGTCATCTTCGCTGGGTCCGCCACGCCCTTCATGTAGACCCACTCAAGGATCTGCTGTGCGCGGAACGACGGCATCCCCACCCGCGTGCACCACGCGGCGAGGGTCTCAGGGGTGTGCTCGAAGATGTGGTTGGTGGGGTGGTTCACGCACGCTTCCCCGCGCTCACCGTCAGCGCCACCGCCCCGTACGCCTCGCGTGTCACCACTGGCGCCTCCACGCGGAACCGGCGGGTCGAGGGGTCGATGCCCTTCTCGGTCATCGCCTTCCGCAGCGCCGCCGGCGCGAGGAACTCCACCTCCTCGTGGAAGACCTCGCACACCTCGATGTCGCCGCCAAACTTCTCAAGCAGCGCCCGGCACACGCCCGCGACAAGGTCCTCCGGCGCGCTCGCGCCGGCCGTGAGCAGCACCGTCTCATTGCCGGTGGGGAACCACGACCAGTCGATCTCGCTCACGTCGTCCAGCAGCCGCGCGGCCGTGCCGCAGTTCTCTGAAATCTCCGTCAGCCGGACGCTGTTGCTGCTGTTCTTGCTGCCGATGACGAGCACCAGATCGCATTGGGCCGCGAGCGCCCGCACCGCGTGCTGGCGGTTGGTCGTCGCGTAGCAGATGTCGCTGCTCGGCGGCTCCTTGATTCTCGGGAACGCACGTTTGAGCGCATCGATGATCACGGCCGCGTCGTCCGTGCTCAGCGTGGTCTGCGTGAGGTACACGATTTTTTCAGGATCCTTGATGAGAAGGTGGGGGATGTCCTCCGGGCTCTCTACGACCTGCGTCGCCGCCGGTGCCTCGCCGAACGTGCCGGCCACTTCCTGGTGGTTCTTGTGACCCACGAGGAGAATCTGATAGCCCTGCCGCGCGTACCGCACCGCCTCCGCGTGCACCTTCGTCACGAGCGGGCACGTCGCGTCGATCGGCATCAGGTTGCGTTCCTTCGCGAGCTGCCGGATCGCGGGCGACACGCCGTGGGCCGAGAAGACCACGATCGCCCCGCTGGGCACCTCGTGCAGGTCGTCCACAAACACCACGCCGCGGTCACGGAACCGCCCCACAACGTGCTTGTTGTGCACGATTTCGTGGAAGCAGTACACGGGCTTGCCCGGGAAGAGCTCAAGCACCTGATCGATGACATCAACGGCCATGCGCACGCCAGCACAGAAGCCACGAGGGTTGGGAAGGAGGATGCGCACGCTGCAATGGTATGGGACGCATAGGTCCCATACGACCTACCTGTCCTACTGCACCAGCCCCTTCGTGAGCCTCATAAACGCCGTTTCCAGGTTCACCGGCTCCTCCGCGATCTTCGTGATGCGGAACCCCTTGTTGATGAGCAGGTTCGGCACGTCCGTCACGTTGAGCCCGCCCGGGCCGTCCTCGTACGTCACGTGCAGCAGCTTGCTGCCCGGCGGTGCGTTCACAGCGTCGTCGTTGACGAGCGCCACCTTCTTCACCCCGCCCAGCGTCGTGAGCATCTTCCCGGCGTCCTCGATGCGTTCCAGCACGCCCACGTGCAGCACGTGGCCGAGCTTCGCACGCTTCAAAATTTCATCCACGCCGCCGTTGAAGAGCAACTGCCCGCGCTCGATGATGCCGACGACATTGCACAGTTCCGCCAACTCGGGCAGAATGTGGCTGGAAATCAGGATGGTCTTCCCCATCCGGCGCAGTTCCTTGAGCAACTCTCGCATCTCGATGCGCGCCCTGGGGTCCAGGCCGCTGGCCGGCTCGTCCATCAGCAGCACCTTGGGGTCGTGCAGCAGCACGCGCGCCACGCTGAGCCGCTGCCGCATGCCGCGTGACAAGCCGTTCACCTCCGCCGTCGCCTTGTACGACAGGTCCGTCAGTTCCAGCACGTCGCCCACGACCTTCTTCCGCTGCGACCCGTGAATCGAGTACGCCGCGGCGAAGAACTCGAGATACTCCGTGACGACCATGTCCTCGTACGCGCCGAGCTCGTCCGCCACATAGCCGATCAACGGCCGGATCTGCCGGTTCTGGTACCCGATGGTCAGCCCCGCAACGTTCGCTTGCCCGCTGCTGGGCTTGAGCAGGGTCGCGAGGATCTTGATCGTGGTCGTCTTCCCCGCGCCGTTGGGCCCGATGAACCCGAAGCAGTCGCCCTCGTTGATCGTGAGGTTGAGATTGTTGAGCGCGACGAGATCGCCGTAGCGCTTCGTGAGGTTGATGGTCTCGATCATCGGCACGCTTAGTTGCCTCCCTCTTCGCCGGGCAGCGGCGCTTCGCCCGTCGGGTCCACCGGCTGTGTGCCGTCACGATCGCCATCGATGATGGAACGCTTGGCTTCCGGCTGCCGCCGGCCGCGCTGCTCGCTCGCTGGATCTACTGTCGGCGGGCGCGCGGGCAGAGGGTACACCCACCGCACCATCGTCAGGCCCTTCGTCGGCAGTTCCTCCATGTCGCCGCCTGCGGCATCACCCACGTACAGCGGCACCGGGCTCTTCCCCGCGATGCCATCCCCATCCGTGAACCCGATCACGATCACGCACGGCTGGGTGAACCACCGCGAAAGGTCCATGCAGTGCATCGCACGGCGCTGCGGCACCGCGGCCGCAGGCTGCTCACCGCTGGTCGTGGGCGGCGGGGCCGCGGGGAACTGATGGAAGAGCGACATCGCGATCAGCCGCTGCTCGTGCGATAAATTGTCTGTAATGTCCGCGAGGGCACCATACTGCCCCTGCACTTTCGCCATGAGTGTGCCGTCCATGTACACCTGAAGGCTGGTGCTGTCCTTCTTGGTTGCCTTCCGCTGAACCTCAAGGTCGATCCACTCTTTCGGCTTCCACTCACCCGTCAGTGTGAGAACATCCGCAGTAAACAGCTGTCCCGGTGTAGGCGAGCCGGAGACCCGGGTCTGCTCCCGCACGATGATGATGTGCACGTCCCGCAGCGCGAACGGCAGGTCGTGGATCAGCGTGCCGGAAATCAGCGGCTGGCCGGAGTTCAACTCCCACCCCGGCGTCAGGCGGATCTCACCCACCTGGTCGCCGTTGATCGGCCGCGGCATGCTGAGCACCGGCGGCCCCGCCCAGTCGGCCTGGATGGTCTTCACAGTGGACCGCACCGGCACGTTCATCGCGTCCGGGCTCAGCGTATCGATCGGGTAGGTGCGCGAGTCGGGGAAGGAGCCGGTGGACCCGCTCGTGTCATCGGGCGTTTCCCACGGGGAGATGCTGCACAGGCTGCCGTCCACCGTGCCGCTCGGGCTGCCCACGCTGATGCGGGCATCACCGTACCGCGGGATCATCACGTTCGCCCACAGCCGCGCCCGCTGTGTCGGTTGGCCGTACACGTGGTCCAGGATCGTCAGGTGGTTCGCCTCGGTCTTGAGCGGCCGCAGCGCCCGCGCCCCGCCCCACGCGATCACCGTGAACACCGCCGACCCCGCGACAAACGCCACCCACGCGTGCCGGTGCAGGTCCCTCTTCTTCAGCACAAAGTACCCGGGCGGCCCAACCACAAGCCAGTACAGCGCGAACAGCGCGAATCCCAAGAGCGCCCCCAACGCACTGCGCCCGCGCACGCTGATGATCCCCGGGATGTCCGCATCCAGGTTCCAAGGCTTGAGCGAACTGCCGATGTACCCGGTCTGCGCCTTGGGCACCGGCGTGAAGTTGCCGCGCCGCCCCAGCACGCGGTGCCAGAAGATGTCCGCGTCGAGGAACTTCTGCAACTGGTTGTTGTTGAGGTCGAGCCCGATCATCGTCACCGCGCCCGCCCCGACGAGCCGACGCACCACGACGCACGACCCATCCTGGCCGTTCAGGATCGGCAGAGCCTCCCCGCCCGCCGCCTGCGGGTTGATGCGGAACGTGTGCAGCACGCCCTTCTCCGGGTACCCGGGCGTGACAATGTCCCCCGTCAGCATCGGCCGCAGCGCCGCGTAGTCCGCCGTCTCGTTGCGGTCCACGATCACCGCCGGCAGGAGCGAGAAGAGTTCGTTCGCGTTGGGCGTGGTCCACGCCTGGCCCACCGTCGGCAGGATGATGATGAGGTGCCCGCCCCGCTCCACCCACCCGCGGATCGCGCCGGCGTACTCCGGCCGCAGTTGCGAGATGTCCGCCGAAGCCCACACGACCGCTTCCATCGCCGCGAGCCCCATCCATCGGTCCGGGATGTCGTCCAGCGTCATGTGGACGATGCTGGTGACTTCCTGCCCGCGTGATGAAAACGCCTCGTTGGTGTTGCGCAGGCTGTAGTCGCTCAGCCCCAGCGGACGGTTCGCGGTGCCAATGAGCCCGATCAGCCCTTCCGTCGGGCCGCGGAGCTGCCCGCTGTCGCCCCGGCGCGGATCGATCTCCGTGCGTCCCAAGAGCCGCCCCGCGCGGTGCGTCAGTTCCGGCACCGCGTCGGCCGTCTCGTTGTCGATCGCCTCGTACACCGTGACCTCGATGCGGCGGCGCCGGAAGTCCTCGAACGTGAGCCTCGTGTACACCCAGAACGACTGGTCGCGCCCCGGGTTGGTCGTCACCAGCCGCTGCTGCGTCGGCATGTCGCCGTCCGCGTCGGTGTTCGTGATCCGCAGCAAAACGTCCCGCTGCTTGGTCGCGCTGTCCCGGACCTTGATCCGGAATCCCGCCCAGTCGCCCGCCCGCGCAACATCCCCCACGCCGAACTTCTCGATAGTGACCGCGATCTCGCCATCGAACAGCGTCGGGTCCGGCAGCGCCGAGGGATCACCCTCCGCCGGCGCATCGGTATCGGACCCCTCCCCGCCGTCCTGCGCCGGGTCTTCCGTCTGCGCTGCCGCTGACGCCACGCCCCGCACGCCCGCGAACACCATCACGCACGCGAAAAGCGCAACCTTTGCGGCCCGCCACCACGCCCGGGAGCCGGTTCTATCAGACGTCACGGGATGGGGATGGGGGGACGCCAAGCTGTTCACGCAACCATTCTACAGATACTCACCCGCACCGGTTCAGTTTCCGATTCCAATTGCGATGCAACTGCTCGCGGACAAGGTATGGGTGCTCGCCACGCTGGTCGCCGGGATCGGCCTCCTGGGCCTCCTGCACGTCATGGCCATCGGGATCCAGAACCAGGTCAAGGTCCACGACCTCAAAATCCGCGTCAACACCCTCCGCCAGCAGCAGATGGACCGCCTCCGGGAACGCATGGAGAACCAGCAGGGCATGTTCGCCCAGCGGTCCGCTTCCGCCATGCCGCCCGCGGCGGACGACGAGATCATCGAGGTGGACGAGGTGCCCCAGCCCGTCGAGCGCCGCAAGGCCGCCTGACCTGCCGCTCTGCAACCTTCACGCCCCCGTCAGCTCCGCGATGAACATCGCGTGCGACTTCATCCCCATGCGGTAGCAGTCGAGCTCAAACTTTTCGTTGGGGCTGTGCACGCGGTCGTCATCAAGCCCGAAGCCCATGAAGATCGTGTCGATCCCCAGCACGGTCTTGAGCATCCCCGCCACGGGGATCGACCCGCCGGACTTGATCAGGTACGGCTGCGTGCCCGTGGCCCGCTCCAGCGCCCGCGTCGCCTTCTTGAGCTCCGCCGACTCGGTCGGCGTGGTGACGCCATCCCCGCCGTGATGATCCTCAAGCTCCCACCGGCACCCCGCCGGCGTCTTGCTCCGCAGCCACTCAAAGAACAACTTCGTGATCACATCCGGCTTCTGGTCCGCCACCAGCCGAAACGACACCTTCGCGCTCGCTTTCGCCCCGATGACCGTCTTCGCCCCCGCGCCGGTGTACCCGCCCCAGATGCCGTTGATCTCCGCCGTGGGCCGACCCCACTCGCGCTCCATGAAGTTGTACCCGCTCTCGCCCACATCACCCTCGGGCGACAGGCCGATCTTCGCGAGCGTGCTCGCCGCCGACAGCCCCGTGTCCCGCGCCAGCCGCGCCCACGCCTCGCGTTCCGTCGGCGCGATCGGCCGCACCGCGTCGTAGAACCCCGGGATCGTCACGCGCCGGTCCTTGTCGTGGAGTTGCGCCAGCACCTTGCACAGTTCCGTGGCCGGGTTCGGGCACCGCCCGCCCCACAGCCCGCTGTGCAGGTCCTGGTCCGGGCCGTGCAGGGTGATCTGCGTGTACGCCAGCCCGCGCACGCCGTACGTGATTGCCGGCAGCCCGCGCCCCACCGTCCCTGTGTCAGAGATCAAACACACCTTGCACTTCTTCAGTTCCTCCGCGTGCGCCCGCACAAACCCCTCAAGGTGCACCGAGCCGCTCTCCTCCTCACCCTCGATCATCACCGTGAACGCCGCGCCGCCGGTGGGGTGCCCGCTCACCTTCTTCCACGCGCGGCACGCCTCGAGGAACGTCATCACCTGGCCCTTGTCGTCCACCGCGCCGCGCGCCACGATCCGCTCCCCCGGGATGTTCCCTGCCGGCGCGCCCGTGTACCCCTTTTCTGCGGGCTTGATCACCGGCTCAAAGGGCGGGCTCTCCCACAGGTCCACCGGGTCCACCGGCTGCACGTCATAGTGCCCGTAGAACAGAATCCGCGGCCCGCTGTACGACGCGTTCCCCTCCACCGACGCCAGCACCACCGGGTGCCCGGCCCCGCGCCCGTTCTTCACCTCGCCCGTCTCCACGACTTCCACGCGCGTGAAGCCGACGTCCCGCAACTGCCCCGCGCACCACTCCGCCGCGCGACGCACGTGGTCCTTGTACTCCGGGTCTGTGGAAATGCTCGGGATCTTCAGCCAGTCGCACAGTCGCTGCACCGCCCCCTTGTCGTTCGCGGCGAGCGTGTCCAGAACGGATTGAGCATGTGCCATGGAGAAGCGTAGTGGGGGACTTGTGTTGCGTCCGTTCGCACAGGACGAGTCAGGAAAAGGTGAGGAGGTGAGCAGGTGAACAGATGAAAAGGGCAGGTTTTGCGAAGCTCCTCACTCCTCCCTCCCCTGCTTCACCACCCGCCTCCCCGCCTCCACCCCTTCCAGCACCGTCACGCTCCCATGCCTGTCCGGCCACACCACCTCCACCCGATCCGCTTTCTCGGCCGCCCCCAGCCCGACGTGCACCACAAACTCCATCTGCTTCCCCGCGTGCCCGCCGATGCCGATGAGCTGCCGCGATTGCGTGACGGCCGGCGTCGCCGGGTCCCCATCCACATCCGCCGTCACGCGCACGATCGCCCCGAGCGCATCGCGTGAGCACCCCTCCGCCGGGTCACCCACCAGCTTCAGCACCAGCGCATTCGCCACCGCGCCGCGCACCTCCAACTGGTTCTTCACCCGCTCCGCACGCCGCTCCACCATCTGGTTGAGGTACACCTTCATCGTGGGCGAGCGCCCCGCGACTTGCGCGGCGTCCAGCCGGTTGAACGACTGCCCGACGATGATGTCCAGGTCGCCATCCAGATCGATATCACCCACGCTCGGCTGCCCGCTCCCCTCGTTGTTGATCCCGCACCACGCCGTGATGTCTCGGAACGTCCCATCTTCCTGCTGACGGAACATGCGCGTGCGCTGGTTGTCCGGGTAGTCGCTGCTCGCCAGCAGCAGGTCCACGCGCCCGTCGTGGTCAAAGTCCTCCAACTGGCAGAACAGGTCACCCTGGTTCCAGTTCCGCACCGTCGGGTCGCTCGGCACGCGGTCCATGCAGAGGCGCGGGTCGTACGCGAACGTCCCATCCGTGTTCACCAGAAACCGCGACCGATCACTGGATTCCCCGGCCCAGCCGTGCGTGATCTCCGCCAGAAACAGATCAAAGTCCCCGTCGCTATCGATGTCGTTCACGCTCGCGTCGAACGTGTTGCCGTGCGAGCGGTAGGGCTTCTCGTCATCGCGCGCGAAACGCGGGTCGGTCTTGGCACGCTCCTTGAGCCAGTCTGGGTACTTCCCGGTGCGGTTGTCATCGCCGTCGAGGCCAGAGGCCGAATCCTCCATGAAGATCTGCCAGGATTGAGTGCTCTGGTACACCTTCGGAGACTTGAGATCAACGCCGCCCATCCAGCTGATATCCCTGCTTCCCAGACCACCGAGTCGATTGGCACGCCGTCCGTAGTTCAGTTCGAGCACAGAAGGGCGACGCTCGTACGCGGGTCCATTGAGTTTGACGATGAGTGCGCCGTAGGTCGGTCGGCCCCCGTCATCTGTATCTTCACTGAAGGGCTTTCCATCCTCAGTCGAGGATTGTCGAATGAATGGCCGCTGTGCGATCTTCCCCCAATCGTTGCGAGATGTGTCCTCCCGCCGACTCTGCAGCAGCAGATCATTCGTAAACGCCTCGTTGCTCACCCCATACTTCGTATACCAGTTCCCCAGGTACAGGTCCAGCAACCCATCGCGATCCACATCACCCACCGCCACGCACGCCGTCGTCGCCCGCTGCGCTGCCTCTATCACCTGCGCTGTGCCGAACGTCCCGTCCCCGTTCCCCTTCATCCAGCACGTCCGCTTCGGCTCCGGCGGCTCCACAAACTTCTCGTTGTTCACATCGAGCGACCGCGTGAACACCGCGTCCGCGTGCCCGTCATTGTCTATGTCCGCGAACACCAGGCAATCGCCCCCGATCGGCCCCGGCAGCCCGGTGTCCTCCAACTCCTTGAACTCAACACCGCCCCCCGTCCCGCCCCCTGCTCCGCTTTCCTTCACCCGGTTCAAGAACACCCGGTACCGGTCGGCCTTCCCCGTTTCCATCGCGCGCACCACCGCGTCCGGCCGCCCATCGCCATCCACATCCGCCAGACACATCCGCGTCGCGTTGATCCCTGCGAGCCCCACCGGCGCAGTCGCGTCCACAAACACCAACTGCTGCGCCGCAGCAGCCCCCGCACCCCCCACGCACGCCATCACGATCAAAGCCTGGGTGCCTCGATGCCTCATGCCGCGTGCCTCCTAAACGTGAAACGTGTTCCGCATCCGCGTCGAGAAATCTCTGAGCAGAAGAATGCAGGTTGGTGTCCGCCAACCCGCCTCTGCTCACCTCTTCACCTGCTCACATCTTCACGCCCTCTCTCTGTGGTGCAGTCGCCCTACACCCCCGCCACCCCCGCCACATCCAGCACCACAAAGAACCCCTCCACCCCGTCCCGCCTGCACTCCACCTCGCACGCGATCATCTCGCTGTCCTTCGCCATCAGTTCCTGCGTTGTCACGGTGATCGCCGGCATGCCACCCGCGTCCTTGAGTAACCCCCCGCTCCGCGCCACGATCGCCGCGGCGTGCCGTTTCCACGCGCCCGCATCGATCCACACCGTCCCGCCCTTCACGCTGAACGAGTGCGACCCCTTCTCCCCCACAAACCGCGGCCGCCTCGGCGCACGCGGCTGCCACACTGCCCCGCCGCTCCCCGCGACCAACTCCGCAAAACGCGCAGCGATCTTCGCCGGCGGGTCGCTCTTCTTGTACCCTTCAACGGTCGCACTGATCTGCCCGTTCACGCTCTGCAGAATCTCCACCGCCCGGTCCTCGGTGTTCCCGCCCAGCCGCACCACCGCCGGAATGTTCAGTTCCAACTCCCAGAACGCCTTCGCAAGCCCGTACGCGCTCCAGAACTGTTCCTGGCTCGCCACGCCGCTCCCGCTGCCAAAGTACCCGCACAGCCCCGGCTGCGTCAGGATGATCCGCGCTGCGCGGTACACCTTCGCCGCCGACGGGTTGCCGCTCGTGTCCGTGAAGTTCGCGATCGTGAACCCCACGTTCGTGATCGCGTCCATGCTCATCATGCTGCCGCCGCCGCCCGCGCCGTGAAAGCCCACAAGCCCCTTGCTCCCCGCCGCGGCTTCGGTGTTCATCTGCGCGAAGAAGAACGTCCCCCGGTGGTCGTCCTGCTCCACCTTATAAGCGGTGCGCTCGAGCGCAGTGGGAGGGTGATCGAGTTCGCGCGCAATCTCAATCCCCAGGTCAGGATGCCGGAACACCGCGTAATCATCGATCGTCACGCGCCCATCGAGCGCCACCACGCGCCCATCCGCCAGCACCGCCAGCGGGTTGATCTCCACGCTCCGCGCCTCGTTCGCGCGCGCCGCCTCAAACACCTTCCGCACCACGTCCACCACCTGCGCCTGCGTCGCCGGCGTCAGGCCAAGCCCCGCGACAAACGACGCCACCGCGCTCATGTCCGGCCCGTCCTCCACCGTGCACGCCACGCGCAGCACGTCCCCTGCACGCTCTTCAATCCCCGACCCACCCACGGCGGAAATCAAGAGCACCGGCGCCTTCGCCTTGTCATCAATCGCGAGCGACACGAAGAGCTCGCGCGCAATCGCGAGCTTCTCCTCCACCAGCACCAGTTCCACCGGGAACTTCCCGAACTGCATCGCGAGCATCTTCTCTGCGAGCTGCCCCGCCTCGTCCGCGTCCTTCGCGAACGCCACGCCACCCGCGGCCTTCCGGCCCGTGCTCGCCGTCTGCACCTTCACCACCGTCGCACCGCCCAGCGATGCCGCCGCCTCCCGCGCGGCATCGCGGCTGCCCGCCGCCACGCCCCGCGGCGTCGCGATCCCGCTGCCCCGCAACACCGCCTTCGCCTGATACTCCAAGAGACGTGCCATACGCGTCCTTTCAAGCCCGTGACACACAAAGTATGCGCGGCCCGCCGCACGCAACAATCCGCCCATGACCGGCTGGCAAGTCGCACTCCTCGTCGCAGGGCTCATGAGCATCGACCTCATCGTCGTCGGCGCGATCATGCACTACGCCGTGCAGGTTGTTTTCGAGCCGCTCACGCGCACCTACCCGCCCCGCCCGCCCGCCGACACCGCCCACCGCCGCGAGTTCCAGTCCATCGACCGCGACCGCATGAACTTCGGCTGGTGCGTCCACATCGCGGCCGACGACACCCACCTCCACATGTTCCCCGCCTGGCTCCCCCGCATCTGCAAAGCACAACCCTCCAGCATCCCCTGGGACGCCATCGCAATCACCAAACGCGGCCGCTGGACCTGGCGCATCGCGATCAAAGACGCCGGTGAATACGGCGTCCCCCGGTGGATCGGCGAACTTGCGGAATCGTGAAGTGCGCACAACGCGCACCAGGTGCAAAGACAGATCGCGGTGGGGCGGAGGTGGAGCGGAGGAACGCGGAGGCGAAGAAGGGGATGGGCTCTGCCTTCTCTCCTCACTCCCTACTCCTCACTCCTCATCTTCCTCCCACCCCCTTCGTGCTCTCCGTGCCTCCGTGGTTCCTTACCCCCTATCACCGCGTTTGTGCGCGCGCCGTGGCTACAAAACCGGAAACGCACGACTTTCTTCCAACTTTTTCTTCGTTCTCAATATCCCCTTCCCAAGTCCTTGCGCTTCCTGCCTTTATCCCCGCCTTCCTCTTCGTGCTCTCCGCGCCTCCGTGGTGAAAT
>DATAKA010000093.1:0-13270 GCA_036261855.1 Phycisphaerales bacterium
TGTGACGGACCACATGACGAGTGTGGCGGGTTGGCGGGAGACGTCGAGCACATGACGGAGGTGCTGCAGGGCCTGTTCGGCGTTGCCTGTGAGCATGGACTGCTGGACGCCCCAGGCTTCTTCGTCGCGCGAGACGCCGACGAACTGCGCGACGTGCGCGGGGGTGATGGGCCCATCGCCCGCGGCGGCGGCGAGCTTGCCGAGCTCGGTATCGATACGGCCCAGGTCCGCGCCGGTGCAGGCGACGAGGGCCTGTGCTGCGTCGGGCTCGAGCTTGGCTTTGTGCTCCGAGGCTGCACGCTTGACCGCCCAGGGGACGCAGGTGTCTTCGGGAGGCGCTTCGCAGCGGATGACTGCGCCGACCTTCTCGATCATCTTGTCGAGGTTGCCGGCCTTCCAGTTGCCGCTGCGGAGGACGAGCGTGGCGCCGTCGCTGGGGTTCTCGGCGTAGCGCTCGAAAAGCGGGCGCGTCTCGGCCTTCACCATGGCCTCGGCCTGGTCCACGATGATGAGCTTGTGCGAGGCGATGAGGCCGAAGGAGCGGCACTCGTCCAGGACGTCTGCGGGCTGCGCGTTTGTGCCGTCCAGGACGATGGTGTCGACCTGGCCGTGGTGCTTGGTAAGGATGTTCTTGAGCTGTGTGGTGTAGAGGGAGCGGAGGAAGCCCTCGGGCCCCTGGAGGACGACGAAGCGGGACTCGTGGGAGAGGGTGCCGGGCTTGGAGGGCGTCCCGGCCGTTTTCGCGGCGGGTTTCTCGGCGGACTCTGATGGTCTCTTGGCCACGGGGCATGTTATCGCCCTGGGTGATAACGCGCCGGCGGGCTCGGCGCACCCCGCACGGATTGCGCGGGCGGCCCAGGTTGGCGCTGTCGGAACGGCTCGGCGCTGCTTCGCCACAGTGGAGGGCGGTTTGGTTCGTAGATTGGGGCTATGCCCCGCACCGAACGCACCGTCTGGTCGAGCACGCCCCTGTCCGCACGACTTTCGTGGGTCGTGCGGTTCCGCAGGCTGATCGCCGCGCACGAGCAGCAGTTGTGCCGCCTGGTGAACGAGGAGGTGCACAAGCCGCGGCACGAGACGTTGTTCACGGAGATTGCGCCGCTGCTGGCTGCGCTGGCGTGGCTGGAGGACGCGTCGGGTCGTCTGCTGCGGGACCGCGAGGTGCCGGGTGGCCCGTGGTGGAAGTACGGCGGGCGGGCGGTGGAGCGGCGCGTGCCGCTGGGGCGCGTGGGGATCATCGCGACGTGGTCCAACCCGGTGCTGAACCTGGGCACGCAGATCGCGCACGCGGTCGCGGCGGGCAACAGCGTGATGGTGAAGCCCCACGAGAAGTGCCCAAAGACGCACACGCGGCTGCTGGAATTGGCGGTGGAGGCGGGGCTGCCGGCGGGCGTGCTCTCGTGGACGGGCGCAGCGCGCGAGGCGGCGGCGAACATGCTGCAGACGCAGGCGTTTGACCACGTGGTGTTCACCGGTTCGCCGGAGGTGGGCGAGCGGATCACGCAGCAGCTCATCAAGACGATGACGCCCTCGACGCTGTCGTTCAGCGGGCGGGACAGCGTGTTTGTGCTGGAGGACGCCGATGCGCGGAAGGCCGCGCGGGCGGTGTGGGGCGCGCTGAACCTGCACGGCGGGCAGACGGCGATTTCGCCGCGTCGCGTGCTGGTGCTGGACAAGGCGTACGAGAAGTTCATCAAGGAATTGATCCGCCTGGCGAGCAAGGCGCAGGAAGTGGAGCTGGTGGACGAGGCGGCGTCTCAGCGGTGCCGAGAATTGGTGAGCAAGGCGCTGGGGCGCGGGGCGCGCGACGCGGGCCTGCTGACGCCGATGCCGCCGCGGCTTGGGAGCAATATCCCGCGGGAGGAATCGACGGGGCGTTTCCGCGTGACGGCGCTGATTGACTGTGAGCCGGGGATGGAGGTAGTGGAGGGCAAGCACTTTGGCGCGCTGACGGCGGTGCTGAAGTGCGCGAACCTGGAGGAGGCGGTGGCGATCCACCACCGCTGCGACCAGCACGCGTCGGTGAGCGTCTTTACGAAGAAGGCGGGCGCTGCGGCGGCGCTGGCGGCGCGGCTGAACGTGTCGGCGGTGCTGGTGAATGACTGCGTGCTGCCGATGGCGCACCCGGGCATCGGCCATGCGACGGCGGGCGGGCAGGGCGTGGTGGGCGGCGAGGAGGGGCTGCTCGCGATGACCAAGCCGGTGACGATCACGATGAGCGGGTACGAGGCGGCGAAGTACGCGGCACCGATCCCGCAGTGGAAGGTGGACTGGGCGGCCCGGCTGCTGCGGTGGTGGTATGAGGCCGGGCGCGCCAAGCGGCACGGGCTGGGCAAGGTGCTGCCCAGCGGAGTCTCGACCCTTGCGGGCACGCCGAGCACGGAGAACGACAAGGCGCTGGCGGGGACACTGGGGGCGGCGGCGTCGCCGGTGCGGAAGGCGGCGTAGGCCGACGCGGGGCCACACCCGGGCGGGGGCAGGGACGACTGTTGGGGCGGGCCCATACGCTTGGCCCATGTTCTTTTCGCGTCTTTTCGGGCAGGGGCTGGGGCTCTCGGTCGGCGAGATGATGCGCAATGCGCACTCGGCGTGGCTGACGGAGGCGCTGGCGTCGAAGCGCGAGTACCCGCGGATCCCGGTCCGGCGGGTGGATGAGGGCGGGTTCTCGAAGCTGCTTTCGATGAAGAACGGTGAGGAGCTTGCCGCGCGGTGGTGGGAAGTCGCGCTGGAGCGCGTGGACTGACGGACTGAGTTCTGGCGGGCGGGGTTCTGGCGGGCGCAGTTCTGATTGCCTTGTTTCCTTGATCGGCTAAAGAGGGACTTTTCGCATGAGCACGGACGCGTCCACACCTGCCGCCACCCCCGCCCCCCCCGAGGTCGAGCAACCCGCGCCGCCGCGCGAGCCGGACCCGGCGATTACTTCGACGCGGGTGAACCCCAAGTGGCTGCGGAACATGACGATCTACATCGTGCTGTGTGTGGGCATCGGCATCTGGGGGCTTGTGGATGCGCTCGTGGTGTACCCCAACCGGGGCGCGCGGGCGGCGGAGTTCTTCGAGTTCCAGTACCTGGATGAGCTCAGCCGGGCGCCGGGGTCGATCACCAACACCAACGCGACGGTGGAGAACCCTGGGGAGTTGTTCGCGCGGCTGAAGGCCAAGAGCCGTGACGGCGCCGCGATGTCGGCAGTGGAGACGAACCAGTTCAAGTGGTTGGAGCAGTTGGGCGCGATCGGCAAGAACAAGCCCGAGTACACGACGTACCCGCGCACGGACTTCCGCAAACAGGACGGCAAGGCCATCGAGGTGCCCTCCGCTGGCGAGCGGCTGAACCTGCTGCGCGAGAAGTGGACGAAGCTGGACGAGAAGGGGAAGCAGCCGCCGTACTCGCCGCTGTCGTGGTATGACCTGCCGTCGCAGTGGCTGTTCGTGCTGTTCGGCTTCGGGCTTGCGCCGTACCTGCTGTTCACGGTGGTGCGGGTGCGGGCGCGCGTGTACCGGTTTGATCATGGCACCAGCACGCTGACGCTGCCGGGGGGCGAGGCGATCGCGCCGGGCGACGTGGCGGAGTTTGACAAGACCAAGTGGGACAAGGTGTTCATCACGCTGCACATCCGCCCGGATCACCCGCAGGCGCCGGGCAGGGCGCTGGAACTGGACCTGCTGCGGTTTGTGCCGCTGGAGGAGTGGGTGCTGAAGATGGAGCGGGTGGCGGGGAAGGCGTAGGGCATCAAGATGGGTCTTGGGGCAGGAATCAGGGGGTGAACACGCCTGTTATGGGGTGTTCCGCGGCACATGCCGCCTCCCGATGCAACCGATCGCGATGCGGGCGGTACATCTCAATGGAGGTATCCGCCATGCGATTGCCGGCGACACTCTTTGGGGTTCTTGCTGTTGCTGGTAGCGCGGCGCATTGCGTCGCTCAGGTCGCGTCGCCGCAGGTGCTGGCGTACACGTGGATGCCAGTGCCGGGTGACCCAGGCGCGGTCATCTCTCATTCGATTGACTCGATCGCGGTGTCGCCAGATGGAGGCACAGTCGCGTTCCAGTGTCTGACCACGTTCGGTTCGCAGCCGGGTGGGGTCTTCGCTATCCGCGGCGGACAACTTTCGCGAGCTGTTCTTCCGGGCGCTCCGGTGTCGATGCCTTCTGGCGCGTTTCTGCTCGGCACGGCGCAGCACGTGCCGCTGAGTGCGAATGACAGTGGTGATGTTCTGGTCGCAGTTTCGACAACCATGGGCAACGCAATCCACGTGAGCCCGGGTGATGGTGGTTCGCTGCGCGCGTTCGCGTACCGAGGGTTGGGGTTGCCGGAGCTTCCGGGGCGGCAGGTGTTGATCGCGAACAGTGTGCCTGTCGGCACAATGGTGTATCCGCCGCTGCCTTCCGACGGCTCGCGGTTCGCCTGGTGTGATGTCACGCCGCAGGTCTTGGATTCGGTCGAAGTTTCGGATGTGCTTCTGTATGGCCAAGAGAGCGCGCCGGGCACACTTGCCGCTGTCGGTCCGGTGGCGTCCGGCCTTGACTTCATCAGCATTGCCAGTGTGCTGGATATATCGAACAGCGGCGTGCTTGTACGCGGAGTGCGGCACATTGGCGGGGGCCCAACGGACGGCGTGTGGAGGTGTGATCCCGCGAGCGGAGTGATTTCTGCGGTGCTGACCGTGGGCCAACCAGCGCCTGGCATCCTTGGCGCAACTGTCACCGGGATCAGTGCGTACGCCATCAATGACTCCGGGCAAGTCGCGGTGCTCGGTGACGCGGGCACTTCGACTCAGGCGGTGTGGGTTGGGCAAGGAGTAGCCGACACGCTTGTGCTGCGCACAAGTTCGGGGCAGGTTGTGGGGGCAGGAGGCGGCGCTGTTCAGGTGCTTGGATTCCCCACAGCTCAGCGCCCGCTGGCGCTCGGCGAGGACGGCTGGGCGGCCACGCGTGTGGTGTGTCAGCGGGTCGGATCGACGGCACAGACGGGGGCGACCGTGCGCATGAAAGCGGGGCTGGCGGCTCAGGTGTTCATGTGGGAGGACGAGGACATCAAGGGTGCGCCGGCGGGAACTCGGTTGTCTGCGGCCCCCCTGCAGAACACGAGTACGGTGACCGCGCCGTGGACCGGCCGGATGCTGGTCCGCGCCGCGTTCCCGAACAATGCTGGTCCACTCGCCGGCAAGACTGTTGTCGTCGCTCCGCAGGATGACGGCGCGCCAACGCTGGCATTGGTGGGTGGACAATCGGTAGAACTCGCCCCCGGAGACGTGCGGGTCTTGAGGAGTGCCCTGCTGCCAACCGTCAGTACTCGCCCTGCTGTTCTTCCCGATGATCGGCTTGGGGTGATCGCGTTGGTGGAGTATGACGATGCAACCGCCAATCGGGTTTTGCTGAAAGTCGATGTCCCGGCTGTTGTGTGCGGTGACATTGACTTCAACAACGACGGACTCTTTCCAGACACGCAGGACATCGCCGATTACCTTGATGTGTTTGCCGGTGGCGCGTGCCCAACGCCCCGGTGCGACTCGATCGACGTCAACCGTGACACGATCTTCCCGGATACCGCGGACATTGAGGCGTTCTTGCGGGTGTTCGGTGGTGGATCTTGCTGAGGCGATTCCTCTAGGGATCCCGAATCGCTCTGCGCTGAGGCGCAGTCTTCCTACCGTTTGCCATGAACCTCGGGGCTTGGCAGGACTGGCTGACGCTCGGCGCTGCGGGCGTTGTGGCGTTGCTGGCCGTGGTGATGACGGTGCTGCTCTTGCCGGGGGCGTGGGTGGTGGCGGCGGCGGGGCTGGTGATCGCGGTGGTGCGGCCGGACATGGTGCCGTGGTGGGTGGTGGTGATTCTGGTGGTCGTCGCGGCGTGCGGGGAGGCGATCGAGGCGGCGGCATCGGCCGCGGGGGCGGCGAAAGCGGGGGCGAGCAAGCACGCGGCGTGGGCGAGCATCGGCGGCTCGATCGTGGGTGCGATTCTGGGCATCCCGGTGCTGCCGCCGCTGGGGTCGATCGTGGGCGGGGCGCTGGGGGCGGCGGTCGCGGCGGTGGCGGTGGAGCGGTGGGCGATGAAGAAGGAGTGGAAGGCCGCGGGGAAGGCTGCGGCGGGGGCCGCGATCGGGCGGCTTTTGGCGATGATCGGGAAGACGGTGGTGTGCGTGGTGGCGGGGCTGGTGCTGGTGGTTTCCGTGGCGGTGTGAGGTGGCAGACGGGCATTGCCTGCAACTGGTGAGGTGAAAGGTGCGCAAAGAGGGTGGCCGGGAGCGTGAACTTTGCGCCTTCGGAGCCTTGGCGGCCCGATATCCTCACCGGTAGCGGTGATTGGACTCCCTTGAGTCGCCGGGGCGGTCGATGCCATTCGTGTGGACCGCACGCCCCGACGGACAGCACAGCAGCCACCAATGGCGAAGAAGAACAAGCCTACAGCGGCACAGAGGCCTGGAAAGGGCGCGATGTCGAAGAGCGTGACGGCGGAGCCGGCACCCCAGCCCATTCGGACCAAGGGCGCGGCCGGCATTCAACCAGTTGTTTCCACGCCGCGGACCGCTGCCCTGACCGGGGTGGGGGCCGGGGCGGAGCAGAAGCCGGGGAAGGTTGCCCGTCAGAACGGGCACACCAACGGCAAGCATGCGCCGGCGGTGGGCGGCGGGAAGGACACGGCCGTCAAGACGTTCGTGCTCGACACCAACATTCTGCTGCACAACCCCGATGCGCTCTTTGTGTTCAAGGAGCACGACGTCGTGATCCCGTTCACGGTGATCGAAGAGCTCGACAAGATGAAGCGGAAGGATGACGACCTGGGGCGCAATGCGCGCGGGTGCATCCGGAACCTGGACCGGCTGCGGGCGATCGGGAAGCTCAGCGAGCCCATCAACTGGGGCGACCTGCCCGCGCCCGCGCGCGGGGCCTTCAGCACGGGGCCGGGCGGCAAGACGGGCACGGTCAAGATCGACGTGACGGAATACCCGCGGCCGCAGGGCATCGATGCCGATGCGCCGGACAACCGGATCATCGCGGTGGCGTACCACCTGCACACGCAGGGTGTGCCGGTGGTGTTTGTGACCAAGGACCTGGCGGCGCGGATCAAGAGCGATGCGCTGGGCATCAAGACCGAGGACTTTGCCAACCAGCGCGTGGACGCGGACCGGCTGTACACCGGCTTTTTGAACGCGGCGGTGGAGACGGGCGTGATCGATGAGCTGTACCGCGACCGGCTGCTCTCCCTGGAGCGGCTGAGTCAGCCGCTGCGCGAGCAGATGGCGGTGGACGCCGGCGCAACGGACGCGGCGGGCATCGAGCAGTTCGCGGCGGAGATCGCGGGGCTGCCGGTGGAGTCGCTGGTGCAGCCCAACCAGTTCATTGTGCTCAAGGACAAGGATGATGACAACCACACGGGGCTGGCGCGGCGGCTGGCGGACACGGACCATGTGATCCCTGTGACGGGGCCGCGGAAGCCGGTGTTCGGGATTATGGCGCGGAACGTGCAACAGACGATGGCGCTCGACGTGCTGCTGGACGAGGACATCAAGCTGGTGACGCTGCTGGGCAGCGCGGGCACGGGAAAGACATTGCTCGCGCTCGCGGCGGGCATGACGAAGGTGTTTGCGGAGGAGCGGTACGACAAGCTGCTGGTGGCGCGGCCGATCATGCCGCTGGGTCGTGACATCGGCTACTTGCCCGGCGACAAGGACGAGAAGCTGGGCGCGTGGATGCAGCCGATTTTCGACAACCTGTCGTACCTGCTCAGCACCCGCGGCGGGGGCAGCCCGCAGGCGGAGAGCCACACGGCGGAGCAGCGCATCACGAAGTTGATGGCGGACGGCAAGCTGGTGCTGGAGCCGCTCACGTACATCCGCGGGCGGAGCATCCCGCACCAGTTCATGATCGTGGACGAGGCGCAGAACCTGACGCCGCACGAGGTGAAGACGATCGTGAGCCGCATCGGCGAAGGGACGAAGCTGATCCTGACCGGCGACATCGGGCAGATCGACAACCCGTACCTGGACACGAGCAGCAACGGCCTGGCGTACGCCATCGAGAAGATGAAGGGCGTGCGGCTGTTTGCGCACGTGACGCTGGCGAAGAGCGAGCGGAGCGAGCTGGCGAGTTTGGCGGCGAGCAGGTTGTAGGGGCATCACCACGGAGGCGCGGAGGGCACGGAGGGAGGGGCGTGCCGACCTGGGCAAGGGCGTGGTTATGATTTGGGCGTGAAGAACGATCCGCGACAGCTTGTCTCCGCCGAATTACTCGCGGCTTTCTGCCGCAGATGGGGCATCAAGCGGCTTGCGATTTTCGGGTCGGGGGCTCGTGGAGAACTCTCGCCCGAGAGCGACATCGACCTGCTCGTGGAGTTTCTGCCCGGGCACGGCATCACGTTCGAGAACTTCGTGGAGATGGAGGATGACGCGAGCGCTCTCTTTGGTGGCCGCAAGATCGACCTTGTGGAGCCGGTCAACATCCGCAATCCTTTCAGGCGTGAACGCATTCTGAAGGAGCAGGTGGACCTTTATGCCGCGTAGACAGAGGCGGCCGCAGGATGATCCCGCGCATCTGCTCGACATGATCGATGCGGCGCGGGCAATCTTGGGCTTTGTCCAAGGCAAGACGCTCGCGGACTACCAGGCGGACCTCCTCCTGCGTTCGGCGGTCGAGAGACAGCTTGAGGTCTTGGGAGAGGCGGCCCGGCGTGTTTCCGACGAGACACGAACTCGCACGCCCGAGATCGCCTGGGAGAAGATCATCCGAACGCGTCATCGCGTCAGTCACGAGTACGACACGCTGGACCACACGATTGTCTGGCGCATCGCGACTGAGCACCTGCCTGTTCTTGTCGATCAGTTGAAGCCACGGATACCTGGACGGTTGTTTTAACAGTGCCCCGCTACAAGCTCACCATTGCGTATGACGGGACGAACTTCTGCGGGTGGCAGAAGCAGGAGCCGTACGCGAGCCGCGTGGAGGGGGTGGGGGTTGCGGCGGATGGTGGCACGGTCTATGAGCCGTCTTCGCGCCCGAAGGTGCCGGCGATCCCGGTGGGGAAGGTGGTGGACGAGTTGGCCGTGCGCGAGGGGGAGGACCAGCCGCGGGTGGCACTGCGGACGGTGCAGCATGTGGTGGAGCAGGCGGTGCGGCAGGTGGTGCGGGAGCGGGTGAACCTGGATGGGGCATCGCGGACGGATGCGGGGGTGCATGCGCGGGGGCAGTGCGCGGCGTTTACGTGCACGGGAGGAAGTGACGGGGTGACGGAGGGGCGGAGTGACGGAGTGAAGGAAGGGAACCAACCCCTCCCCGGCCCTCCCCCCGCCCCCCACGGGGAGGGAGATAAGCACACGGGGTGGCCGGTGTCGCGCGGGGTGGAGCGGCTGGTACGCGCGATCAATGGGAAGTTGCCGGAGGACGTGGTGGTGATGGGGGCGGAGGTGGTGCGCGGGGACTTCAACCCGGTGGGGGACGCGACGAGCAAGGCGTACTCGTACACGATCCACAACGCGCGCGAGCGGGCGATGTGGGACAGGAACTACGTGCACCATATTTATGATGCGCTGGATGTCGCCGCGATGCAGCGTGCGGCGGCGCACTTTGTGGGGGAGCACGACTTTGTGGCGTTCGCCGCGGCGAACCATGGAAGGTTGACGACGGTGCGGACGGTGTTTTCGTGCGGGGTGACGGCGACGCCGATCGAGAGCGTGACGCCGGGCGGGCCGTTGGCGCACGCCGTGCCCGGGCTTGCGCCCGGGCCTCTTCAGAGAGTGCGGATCGACATCAGCGGGAGCGGGTTTTTGTACAACATGGTGCGGATCATCAGCGGGACGCTGGTGGAGGTGGGGCGCGGGCGGATGGACGCCGACGCGGTGCCGGGGATCATCGCGGGGCTGGACCGGCGCGCGGCGGGGCCGACGTTGCCGGGACGGGGGTTGTGTCTGGAGTGGATTCGGTATGACAAAGCGGCGCAAGGGCACCTGCCGGGGGTGCGGGAATTCGTATGAGTGCGAAGCAACCCAGGACTCGCGTCGCGTGGCTCGTAACTGGGTGGGTGGTTCTGACTGTTTGGGCTGCTGCGCTTTGGGTGGCGGTCGGCTGCAACATCAAGTCGTCCGATGGGCAGGTGCTTCGCCGGGCGTTCCTGCAGGGTGGGGCACTCTACTTTCAGCACTTCGAGATTGTGCCGGAGGGGGAGGGCTTAAGCAAACAACTCCTCCCTACGCACGGGCCGTTCAAAGACGTCATCACGGGCACCGAGACCACGGCGTGGTTCAACGACATTCGCTTTCGTGTGGCCGTCTTGCCAAAGCGAGAAGTTCGGCTCGGCTGGGAATCACGGCTTACCGAAACATGTGTTCCGCTCTGGCCAGCGGCGGCTGTCCTGTTGCCGGTTCTCGTGTGGCGTTCCTGGCGAGCCGCATCGCTGTGGTGGCGTTCCTGGCGTGCAGCCTCTCGCTGGAAGTGCGGGAAGTGCGGGTACTCACTCGTAGGGAACACAAGCGGTGTGTGCCCGGAGTGCGGCACGAAGACTCAGGCGGTCGCAGGGAATAATGCCGCGTGAGAATCCTCCACATCAGCACGCGGCTCATCCTTGGTGGCTCGCAGGAGAACACGGTGCTTTCCTGCGAGGGTCAGGCGCGGCTGGGGCACGAGGTGCACCTGGCGTTCGGGCCGATCTATGGGCCTGAAGGGAGTTTGCTGGAGCGGGTGGAGTGGTTCAACGCGGAGGCGCGTGCGGGTGGAAAGCACCTGCCCATCACCACGCACGTGCTGCCGCACATGGTGCGGGAGGTTCATCCGGTCAAGGACCACATCTGTTTTCACCACGAGCTGCGGCCGTTGATCCAGAAGGTCAAGCCCGATGTGGTGCACACGCACAGCAGCAAGGCGGGGATCCTCGGGCGCTGGGCGGCGTGGAAAGAGCTTGTACCAACCCCTCCCCGGCCCTCCCCCGGGGGGGGAGGGAGGCCGGCGATCGTGCACACGATTCACGGGCCGCCGTTCATGCCGGTGGAGGGTGACGCGCTGCAGCGCTTGAAGATCCGCGTGATGAACAGCGCGTACACGCTTGCGGAGCGGTTCGCGGCCAAGCGGTGTCACACGATCGTGAGCGTGGCGGACGCGATGACGCGGGAGTTTCTCGCGCGGGGCATCGGCAGGCCGGAGCAGTATGTGACGGTGCGCAGCGGGATGGAGGTGGGGCCGTTCCTGCAGGCGTCCGGCCCCGACGACACGCGCGAAGCGGTGCGGGCGCGGCTGGGGTTTGGGCCGGAGGACTTCGTCATCGGCACGGTGGCGCGCCTGGCGCAGCACAAGGGGCACGACGACATTCTGGATGCGCTGGCAGATGAGATGCAAGTGCGCCCCCATTGGCGCCTGCTGTGGGTTGGTGATGGGTGGTGGCGAGGGCGGCTGGAGGCCAAGGCACGCGGCGTGGGGCTGGGTGTGCGGGAGGCGGGGAGAGACGAAGAGACGGAGAGACGAAGAGACGGAGTGGGAACAGAAGGCCAGGTCGCGCACGCTCAAGTCGTCCTCACGGGCCTCGTCCCGCCGGGGCACATCCCGGAGATGATCCGCGCGATGGACGTGCTTGTGCACCCCAGTTACCGCGAGGGGCTGCCGCGGACGGTGCCGCAGGCGCTGTTGTGCGGCGTGTGCCCGGTGGCGTACGACGTGGATGGAACGGGCGAGGCGTGCCGCGAGATGGAGACGGGGAGGCTGGTGCGCGTGGGCGATGTCGCGGGGTTACGCGAAGCAATCAGGTGGTGCGCGGAGCACCCGGAAGCGCGGGCGGCGCTGGCGGCGAGAGGGAGAGAAGAGTGCCGCGTGGCGTTTAGTGCGGAGGAGATGGTGAGGAGGTTGGAGGGGGTGTATGCACACGCCATCCGACGGGTCGGCAGGTAATCACCGGTCGGGAACCCAAAGCCCGGTCGGCAAGTGCCTACGTCGCTCCAGCGTGGCGAGCCGTCATCCGCCACCGTCCATGCCCGGAGGGATTTTGAGGAACAGGCGTTCCTTCCACTTGTCCTGCACCGCCTCCACGCCCCACAACTCGCCGCACTCGGGACAGCGTACGGCACCAGGGTCCGTTGGCAGGGTTTCGGTCGCCGACAGGTCGTAGAGGCACCGCGGACAGCACATGTAGTTCATGCGGGTAATGGCGGCCTTTGCTCGTGAGGCCAAGACCAGTCCGACCACAAGCACCGTTGCTGGTACGGGGGCGATGTACCACGCGTGATGAAGCAGCCAGTCGCCGACTGGTGACCCAAGCATGTCACACAGTCCACCGAACATGACAACGAGCATACTGCCAACCAGTGCGCCCATAACCATTCGACCAGCGGCGTTCCACCAACGTTCTGCATGCATTGCCTGCTCGCCTTTGATGATCTACAGCACATGACTCTCGGCTAGTCCTGTCTCCACGACCGGCAGATCGCGGAACAGTGTATTGCACAGCGCGTGGTTGCTGTTCAGCAAGATGGAGTTACTACAGCCGACGCACTTCCTTTTTCCACATCCTCGCCATCTCGGTTCGCGTGGAGGCCTTGCCACACTCGGGGCAACGCACGCTGTCGGCATTCGCGTTGGTGGATGTCACGCCCGACGTGTCGTACCCGCAGTGTGGGCACAGCAGGTAATCGCGGCCGTGGGTCGTGCGACTGACTTGCACCCATCGCCACAACAGAGACACGAACACGAATCCGGCCACGAGTGATGCGGCAAAGAAGTACGTCGAGAGGTTTGTCGGCGCGACCACACATCCGACGAACGAGAATGCCTGCGCGGCTGCGACCACAATGGTCCACGCCCTGAGCCGGCGGATAGATTTGAGATTGACGGTTGGGGGCATGGGTGCCCGGCGGTTTGCTCGGCTCCTATCGCTTCCACCATCGTGCGCTCGGACCGTCGACGATCGCGTCGTCCCGGTTCACCAGCTTTGACGCATCAAACCTCGCGGCGGCGCGGTTGATGACGACGACGACACGCGCGTCGCCGAGTTGGCGCTCGAACGCAAACACATCAGGGTTGCCCGTATCTAGGTGCTTCGTCGCCCCTTCCCGCAGCGCGGGACCGATCACCGGATCCTGGCGCAGCGTGAGCCACTTCTTGTACTCGGCGCGGATGCTGGGCATCGGCGCATCGGCCGCGTTCTGGGGCGGGCCGAACTGGTCTGTCTGGTCCGCCCACTGGAGGGGCTTCCTGCACGTGGGGTCGTCGCTGCCCCACATGCCCCACTCGTCGCCGTAGTAGATCATGGGTGAGCCGGTGTACGTCGCCTGGATCGCGACGCCCAGGAGGCTGAGC
>DATAKA010000117.1:0-3602 GCA_036261855.1 Phycisphaerales bacterium
AGAAGGAGTGCGTGCGCTACAACTTCTTTGCGGACCCTTTTGACAACGGGCAGGACGCGATCTTTGGGCTGGACATGGCGCTGATGACGCTGGTGGACTTCCTGCGGTCGGCGGCGGAGGGGTATGGCACGGACAAGCGGATTCTGCTGCTGCATGGCCCTGTGGGGAGCAGCAAGAGCACGATCGCGCGGCTGATGAAGAAGGGTGCGGAGCACTACTCGCGGACGCCGGAGGGCGCGCTGTACTCGTTCTCGTGGATGCTTGATGAGCACTGCGAGGTCAGTCCGTCGCACGGCGACACCAAGACGGCGGTGAAGACGCATGAGTTTAAGTGCCCGATGCACGAGGAACCGCTGGTGCTGATCCCGAAGGAGGCGAGGGCGGATGTGCTGACGCGGCTGAACGAGGCGTACAAGCCCAAGCACCACGGCGGGAAGTTGCGGGTGCTGGGCGACCCGGACCCGTTCTGCCGGAAGGTGCTTGAGGACCTGATGGCGTTCTATGACGGGGATTGGCGCAGGGTGATGGAGCACGTGCGCGTGCGGCGGATTGTGCTCAGCGAGAAGGATCGCGTGGGCATTGGCACGTTCCAGCCCAAGGACGAGAAGAACCAGGACTCGACGGAACTGACGGGTGACATCAACTACCGGAAGATTGCGCAGTACGGGAGCGATTCTGACCCGCGGGCGTTCAACTTTGACGGGGAGCTGAACATTGCGAACCGCGGCATCTGCGAGTTCATCGAGGTGCTGAAGCTGGATGTGGCGTTCCTGTACGACCTTCTGGGCGCGAGCCAAGAGCACATGATCAAGCCCAAGAAGTTTGCGCAGACGGCGATTGATGAGGTGATCCTGGGCCACACGAACGAGCCGGAGTACAAGCGCCTCCAGAACAACGAGATGATGGAGGCATTCCGGGACCGCACGGTGAAGATCGACGTGCCGTACAACATCCGGCTGGATGATGAGATCAGGATCTACCAGAAGGACTTCAACGTTGGGAAGGTGAAGAGCATCCACATCGCGCCGCACACGCTGGAGGTGGCGGCGATGTGGGCGGTGTTGACGCGGCTGGAAGAGCCCAAGAAGGCGGGGCTGACGCTCTTGCAGAAGCTGAAGCTGTACAACGGGAAGTCGATCCCGGGCTTCACGGAGGACAGCGTGCGCGAGTTGAAGGAAGAAGCGCACCGCGAGGGCATGAACGGGATTTCGCCGCGGTACATCCAGGACAAGGTGAGCAACGCGATGGTGTCACGCCAGGCCATCGAGGAGAAGTGCATCAACCCGTTCATGGTGATGAACGAGCTCGAGAGCGGGATGAGCCACCACTCGCTCATCAGCGATGAGAACACGAAGAAGCGGTACCGGGAGCTCCTCGCGGTCGTGAAGGAGGAGTACGAGGACATCATCAAGGGCGAGGTGCAGCGGGCAATTTCGGCGGACGAGGACGCGATCCGCCGGCTGTGCACCAACTACATCGAGAACGTGCGGGCGTACACGCAGAAGGAGCGCGTCAAGAACCGCTACACGGGCCGGGATGACGAGCCGGACGAACGCCTCATGCGGAGCATCGAGGAGAAGATTGAGATCCCCGATAGCCGCAAGGACGACTTCCGGCAGGAAATCATGAACTACATCGGCGCGCTCGCGCTGGACGGCAAGAAGTTCGAGTTCAACACGAACGCACGGTTGTACCGGGCGCTCGAGCTCAAGCTGTTCGAGGACCAGCGGGACACGATCAAGCTGAAGAACCTGGTCTCCAGCGTCGTGGACGACGAGACGCAGCAGAAGATCGACGTGGTGAAGCAGCGGCTGATCAAGCAGTTCGGGTACAACGAGACGAGCGCGACGGACGTGCTGAACTACGTGGCGAGCATCTTTGCGAGGGGGGATAGCAAGGGGAGGTAGGCAGCACGATTGGCATGAGGTTTCGAGGTGTGATCAAACACGAGGGTGGTGGTGATGGATTGGAAGGGCATGAACGGTCCATAGATCGTGGCTGAGTTGTGCCGCGGGACGTTCCGACAAAAGGGTGGGGTCGGGTGCGAATCGATGCTCCCAAGGTAGATAGCTGCCGGTGGTACGATTGGCCGTGCGTTCGAGGAGCGAACAAGCCGGGGGTGATACGTGTGCGCAGCAGCGTGCGGCTGTGGAGGTGATGGCGCGCAAAGACCCCGAAGCGGCGCTCCAGTGGGCAAAGAAGATTGCGTTGCCTTGGTATCGCGTCCAGGCAATGGCAAGTGTGATTGAAAGCCTGAACAATGGAGCGCGGGCGAAGGTTGTGGCCAAGATGGCAATGAGTGCGGCGGATTCGGATACTGATGCGTACCGCGGTGGGGGCTGCTTGTCCTGGGTGGTCGGCGCGTGCATCTCTCAGGGCAACAAGGAACTCGCGGCGGAGGTGCTCTCGCACGCACTTCAGAGAGCGATCAGTGCGCAGCCCGCATCGGCGCGGGCGGATGCGTTGCAGCTGTTGCTCAGGTTTGGCAGCGATCTTGGATTGAAGTCGTGCAGGCCAGTAGTGCTTGCGCTGCACGGGTGCATTCTCGAACTGGCAACGGTGGGCGACCGTGGGTGCAGGTACAAGGCGAGCAGAGCGTTTGACTGCCTTCTGATTCACACCAAACCCATGGACCCGGGGCTGGCGTGGCAATTGGTGCAGGTATGCGAGGAACCGAGGGTACGGGCGAAGGCGGAGAAGATGTTTGCGGCGTTGGCGTAGAGGCGTAGGGGCGGATCGCGTTGACCGTGTACGCTCCCCACCGTGTCCCCCCTCCGCCACAACCTCCGCTGCTCCGTCATCGACGGCACGTTCTACATGGTCATGCTGGGTCTGGCGGAGACGTTCTTTCCGCTGTTCATTTTGGACTTGTACGGCGCAGAGGTGGCTAGTGGGCTCATCGCGACTGTGCCGCTGCTCTTCGCGAGCGTGCTGCAGGTGTTCTCGCCGGTGTTCGTGCGGTGGGCGGGGTCGTACAAGCGGGTGGCGTGGGTGTGTGCGGCGGTGCAGGCGGCGGCGTGCCCGGTGCTGGCGGTGATCGCGGTGGTGGGGCACGCGCCGGTGTGGGTGACGTTCCTGGTGGCGGCGATGTACCACTGCGGGGCGATTGTGGGCGGGCCGCCGTGGACGGTGCTCATGAGCATCCTGGTGCCCGCGCCGATCCGGGCGAACTTCTTTGCGAGGCGGCTGCGAACGCTGCAGATCGGGGCGGTGGCGGCGGTCGTGCTGGGGGCGGCGATCCTGGACAGCGCTCCGCGGCTGGTGCGGGCGGCGGCGGACGTGCTGCCGGTGCTGCAGCGGTTCGAAGACAGGCCGACGATGCTCGTGTATGGGCTGCTGTTCCTGCTCGCGGGCGTGGCGCGCGTGGTGTCGGCGGTGTACCTGCGCCGGCACATCGAGCCTGAGCACGCGATCTCGCGGCACACGGTGCTGTCGGCACGGCAGCTTGTCGAGCGGATGCGGCATGGCGGCCGTTGGCGGATCATCGGCGTCATCATCCTTTTCTGGTTCTGCGCGATGGTGGGGTCGCCCTACTGGGCCGCGTACGTTCGCGGGCCCGCCGCGTTGTCGTTCCTGGAGTGGGCGGGCCTGATCGTCCTTTG
>DATAKA010000131.1:0-5234 GCA_036261855.1 Phycisphaerales bacterium
CGCCGTCAATGAAGCCGTAATACGCGCCCAGTGAAGTCGCGGCCATCTCAAGCATGCCGAGGAACGCCTGCGTCGCACGATCGCCCCCGCAAGAAGCCAGAAACACATCCGCAACACTCACGGACAGCACATCGTCCTGAATCACTCTTCGAAATGGCATCGCCTGTGCAGCTGGCGGCTGGCAGGACGCACGTTCCGCGTCAATAGTCCACGAATACCTGTTGAACTCGTCGCCGGCAGCGTTCCGCTCAGTTGCTTCGAGGGCGATTCGTTCGCACGGATGCCCCAACGCTCGAATGCGCTCCTGGAGCTTCTCGGGTGCCGTCAGTTGAATGTCCAAGCAGGCCTCGCCGATGCGGCAAGATCCGTGAGCATCACGCAAGCCCGGGAGCTGCCGAAGATGCTCCAAGGTCTGCGCGACAGCCTCCGAAGCATCAAGCGACCCTCGCGGAAAGTAGCACACACAGTTGATTGCAGTCTTCATTCAAGAGCATCCGGGGTCGTCGTTGCTGCTAGCGAAGTGGCCAATGACGTGCACGCCCTGCCTCGGTTGGTGGCGAACCTCGCGGAAGCACGCCGAGATTGCAGGGCCATTCTTCGGCAGGTGGCACCAACATCATTCCACCGAGGCCTTTCCCTGAAACCCCGCCGCTCCCCCGCGGCCTGTGCAAGGGCACATGCCATCACCCCTCCTTCTCCGATTTTCGCTGTATCGCAGCGCCTTTCCCTATCACCGCGTTTGTGCGCGCGCCGTGGCTCCAAAACGGGAAACGCACGACTTTTTCCCAACTTTTTCTTCCGCTCCCCACACCTCCTCCCTAAGCCCTTGCTTTCCTTGCCTTTATCCCCCGCCTTCCTCTTCGTGCTCTCCGTGCCTCCGTGGTGAAATGTCCTGTTCCGCGCGCACAAATCGGGTCGCGGGGGGATTGGGTAGAGGGGCACCTTTTCCCTCACCGCACAGGGGACCCGCCATGTCCGACTTCACCGACAAAGAACTCGAGCTCATCAACGACTGGCTCGACGGCACCAACCACATGGCCGACCTCTGCCGCATGCACAACATGCGATCGGCCCAACTCTCCGCCTTCATGGCCGAAGACCGCGTCATCACGTTCATCACGCGCATCACCGCCCTCCTCGAACTCCGCGCCCGCCACATGCTCGCCGACGCCAAAGTCCAATCCATCGCGCGCCTCCGCCACATCCTCGAAACCGCCAACAACCCCGAAACCGCCCGCCGCGCCGCAACGACTCTGCTTGAGTACCGCGACCGCCCCTCCGCTGCTTTCTTCCCTCCCCCCAGGGGGGAGGGCCAGGGAGGGGTTGGCAGTCCACACAAGTCACCCCCCTCTCCAGCCACACCGCACACCTCGCCCACACCTGCTCACCTCCTCACCTCTTCACCTGCTCCCTCCGTCTTTCCTCCTCCGCGTCCCTCCGCCTCCCCTCCGCCCCCTCCGCGATCGGAGCTGCCCACACCCACCACCCACGCCCCTCAGAGCCGCGGGCTTCAGCCCGCACACAGTTCACCCACATCTCACGAACCCGCGCACACCTCAACACCCTCACCGCCTTCCTCTTCTTCTCCTCTGTGTTCCTCTGCGTCCTCCGCGTACGGCTCTGTTCCGCCTTCCCCTCCGCGTCCCTCCGCCCCCCACCTCCGCCCCCTCCGCGATCTGCCTTCCTCCCAGGGCACCCAGCACTTCCCCTCAACCTCCCGGGTCACATGCGCCACGCGCCGGCGTAGAACTCCTCATGTTCCGCCTCATCGTCCTTGCCGTCCTGCTGGCCGACATCGCGTGGTGGTGGCGTGCCGACCACCTGGCCCGCCGGGCACAGCGACCGTGGCTGCGGCTCGGCGTCGCGGCGTTCATGTGCCTCCAGCTGGGCCTCATCCTGTGGGTGTTCATGGCGCGGTGGCTCAACACCGAGTTGCCCCAGCCCCACGCGCTGGTGATGGCGGCGGTCTATCTCTGGCACCTGCTGCTGCTGCCGATCCTGCTGGTGACGCTGATCCCGTGGCACACGGGCCGGGGGCTCTTGGCGCTCGTTGGCCGCTTCCGCACTCCACGCAGCACCGCCGACGCCAACCCTCAGACCCAGCCCGCTGCACCAGCCCCCACGCCCGCCCCCGCGCCCACGCCCACGCCCGCCCTCTCCCTCTCCCGCCGCGCCTTCCTCGCGACCGCGGCGGTCGCCGCGCCCCCGCTCGCCACCGGCGGCCTCAGCGTCTACTCCCACTTCAACCTGCAGGCCTTCCGCATCCGTGCCCTGACGCTCACGCTCCCCACGCTTCCGCGCGAGCTCGACGGCCTCACCATCGCCCACGTCTCCGACATGCACGTGGGCACCTTCACCGATGCCCGCCTCCTGCGGAGAATCGTCGAAGCAACCAACCGCCTCGACGCCGACCTCGTGCTCCTCCCCGGCGACCTCATCAACAACAGCCTGACCGACCTCCCCGCCGCGCTCGACGCCGTGCGCGCCATGCAGCCGCGCCACGCCACCATCATGTGCGTGGGCAACCACGACCTCATCGAGAACGGCACCGAGTTCATCCGCCGCGCGAAGGAGAAGACCACCCTCCTCGTCGACGAGTCCGCCACCATCCCCATCCGCGGCCGCGACGTCCAGGTCCTGGGCCTGGGCTGGTCCCGGACCGACGATGCGCTCTCACGCCGCGTTGCGTCGCTCGCGACGCAGGTCCGCCCCGGCGCGTTCCCCATCCTGCTCGCCCACCACCCGCACGCCTTCGACGAGGCCGCGCGCCAGGGCATCCCCCTCACGCTGAGCGGCCACACCCACGGCGGCCAGCTCATGGCGAGCGATGACGCCGGCTTCGGCCCCCTGCTCTACCGCTACTGGTCCGGCCTCTACCAGAAGCCCGAGTGGAACAACGCGGCCACCGTCGTCAGCAACGGCGTCGGCCACTGGTACCCCATCCGCGTCAACGCGCCCGCCGAGATCATCCACCTGACCTTGCGATCGGCCCAAGCCTGAAGCGCCGCCGATTGTCACCCTGCACCCCCGTCACCTGTTCACCTCTTCACCTCCTCACCTGTTCCCTTCCCGCCCTCCCTCCCCCGGCACTCCGCACCCGGCACCCACCCCCCACCCCAATTACCCCCAGTTTCCCGGATTTTCCTTGCAAGCACGCCCACATCCCGGTACATCTGTCCCCGTGGACCACGCCCGGAGTGCGCGCTCACCGAGTGCTCCCGGCTGGGTTGTGTGGGTTACCGATCGAGAAAGGGAGAAGATCATGCTCAATGCTGCGTGGAATCGTGCGGGTGCCGGCGTCGGAGCCGTCATCGCTGTCGCCGCCCTGGCCGGGCTGTCCCAGGCCGAGGTCATCACCCGTGTCGCCGTCCTGACGGCGTCCCAGGAAGTCCCCACCAACGCGTCGAACGGTCAAGGCTGCGCCCGCTGCATCATCGATACTGATGCCAACACCCTGACCTACCGCATCGTCGTCACCGGCCTCACCACGCCCGAGACGGCCGCGCACTTCCACGGCATGGCGGGCCCCGGCGTCAACGCCGGTGTCGTCCACGCCCTCCCCGTCGGCAACGTCAAGACCGGCGTCTGGAACTACGCCGAGGCTCAGGAGGCCGACATCCTGAACGGCCGTACCTATATCAACATCCACACCGCGGCCTTCCCGGGCGGCGAGATCCGCGGCCAGGTCGTCTCCGCCGTCGCCCTGCTCGATGGCGGGCAGGAAGTGCCCGCCGTCGCCACGCCCGCCCAGGGCGTCGCGCTCTTCAACATCAACCCCGTCACCAACCAGCTCGACTACCACATCATCTACGGCGGCCTGGTGGCCGCCGAGACCGCGGCCCACATCCACGGCCTCGCCCTCCCCGGCACCAACGCTGGCGTCCTTCACGCCCTCCCCGCCGCCAACCCCAAGATCGGCTCGTGGAACTACCCCGAGGCCCAGGAACAGAACATCCTGGACGGCATGATGTACGTCAACATCCACACCGCCTTCGCGCCCGGCGGAGAGATCCGCGGCCAGATCGTCAGCAGCGTCAACCCCATGGACGGCCAGCAGGAAAACCCGCCCGTCGCGTCGCCCGCCGCCGGCTGCGGGCTCTGCTCTTTCAACCGCGCCACCAACACCATGGGCTTTGATGAGCGATTCGCCAACCTCGTCGCCGCCGAGACTGCCGCCCACATCCACGGCTTCGCGCCCCCCACCGCCAACGCCGGTGTGCTCTTCGCGCAGGCCGCGGGCAGCCCCAAGCGCGGCACGTGGGCCTTCGGCGCCGCCAACCTCGACAACGTCTTCCATCTGGGTCGCACCTACTTCAACGTCCACTCCGCCGCGTTCCCCGGCGGCGAGATCCGCGGCCAGATCAACCGAGGCAAGTCCATCCCCTGCTCACCCCTCGTCACCGACCAGCCCGACAACGCCTCCGCCATCCCCGGCGGAACCGCGTCCTTCTCCGTCGTCGTGGACGATCGGGGCGGCGGCACCGCGACCTATCAGTGGCGCAAGAACGGGACCAACCTCGCCAACGGCGGCAATATCTCCGGCGCACTGAGCGCCACGCTCAACATCAACCCCGTCGGCGCGGGCGATGCGGGCGACTACGACGTCATCGTCACCAACTTCTGCGGCAACCGCACCAGCACCATCGCCGAGCTCGCCGTCGGCTCCGCCTGCGACAGCGTGGACTTCAACGGCGACGGCCTCTTCCCCGACACCGCCGACATCGATGACTTCCTCAGCGTCTTCTCCGGCGGCCCCTGCAGCACCGGCACCTGCGGCGACACCGACTTCAACAACGACGGCCTCTTCCCGGACACCCTGGACATCGACGCCCTCCTGAGCGTCTTCTCCGGCGGCCCCTGCCTCTAAGTGGTGTGGAACCAACCTGAAGGCTCCACCGCACGCCCGAGAATCCCTCGGGCGTGCGCCATTTATGGATGACCCCTTCCGTATGAGGGGCTTGCACCGTCGGGTAGACTCGTACGACGCCCCCCGCCCCCCCTCGCCCGGAGACCCCGCATGAAGACCGCCGGTGCCATCGCTTCGCTCGCCCTCTGCGCCGCCGCCAGTGCGCAGACCTACTCCTTCACCATCCAGCCGGCCACCTCCAGCGCGACCTGGAACGCCTCGCTCAACGCCCCCTTCCAGACCTCCGGCACGCCCACCAGCTTCCTGTGGGGCAACTACGACGCCGTGACCAACGCCACCGGCACCCGCACGCTCCCCGGCCTCTTCG
>DATAKA010000137.1:0-15137 GCA_036261855.1 Phycisphaerales bacterium
AGTGCCTGGGCGTTCTTCACGACCTGCTGGGAGTAGGCTCTGAATTCCGGCTTGAGGGCTTCGCCGAAGGCAACGGCCTTGGCCATGATGACGTGCATGAGGGGGCCGCCCTGGATGCCGGGGAAGAGGGCGCGGTCGTACTTCTTGGCGAGTTCCTCGTCGTTGGTGAGGAAGAGGCCGCCGCGGGGCCCTCTGAGTGTCTTGTGCGTGGTGGTGGTGACGACGTGGCAGTGGGGGAAGGGAGAGGGATGCACGCCCGACGCAACGAGTCCAGCGATGTGGGCGATGTCGGCGTGAAGGAGGACGCCGCATTTGTCGGCGATCGCGCGGAAGCGGGCGAAGTCGATGACGCGCGGGTAGGCGGAGTAGCCGCACATGAGGAGCTTGAACTTGTCGCCGTGCTGCTGCTTGGCCTCGAGGCAGACGCGTTCGACGGCGTCGTAGTCGATGCGCTCGTGGTTGGGGCTCTTCGCGTCGTAGACGAGGGGGTAGTGGACGGGGCTGAACCACTTGCCGGACATGTTGACCTTGAGGCCGTGGGTGAGGTGGCCGCCATCGGCGAGGACGAGGGATGCGAAGACGTCACCGGGGCTGAGGAACGCGAAGAAGAGGGCCTGGTTTGCGGTGGCGCCGGAGTGGGGCTGGACGTTGGCGAACTTGCAGTTGAAGAGTTGGCAGGCGCGCTGCTGGGCGATGCGTTCGACTTCGTCGTGGTGGATGCAGCCGCCGTAGTAGCGTGCGCCGGGGTAGCCCTCGGCGTACTTGTTGGTGAGGCACGTGCCCATGGCGTGCATGACGGCGGTGGAGACGTGGTTTTCGCTCGCGATGAGCTCGATGGTGGAGGATTGGCGGTCGGACTCCTTGTGGAGGAGCGCGGCGATGGCGGGGTCGGCCGCGGCGAGTTCTGCGTGGATGGAGGTGGAGATGGGGTCGTGTGCGTGGGGGGCCATGGGGGATGATAGATGAGACGCTGAGGAGTGAGAGGGTGAGTCGGTGAAGTGGGGGCCCGCCGCTTAGATGAGTTCGCCGGCCCAGAAGGCGAATGCAAAGCCGGCGAGGACTGAGCAGGCGAAGATGCTCAGGCTCGCGGGGAGGGCGTCAGTTGAACGCATTCGCCAGCCGCGGGTGAGGACCATGGACCAGTAGACGGCGAGCCAGATAGCGATGACGACGGCGGCGAGCATGGCGGAGCCGCCCGTCATGGCGGAGAAGGGCAGGCGGCGCATGGTGAAGCCCCAGCCGAGGTTGCTAGGGTTGGCGGGGCGGAGGATGTCGGCGATGGTGAGGGCGAGCTCGATGGTGCGGAGGGCGATGGACCAGAGGCAGAGGATGACGAGCCAGCAGGAGCTGTAGGCGGTGGCGCGGAGGATGTGGGTGAGGCGGACTTTGGCGCGGGCGCGGGTGTGGGGGAGGGCAAGGACCACGAGCGGGGCCATGCATGTGGCGCCGATCGCCCAGTAGAGGGTGGTGGGGCCGCGGGGCGGCATCCAGCGGCGACTGCTCCACGTGGCTGAGAGGTCCTGCTGCGCAGCATCGATCACGCTCTGGAGCGTGACAGCGCCGATGTTGGCAGGGGCGATGCCGGTGGGTGTGTTGAAGACGGCGCGGGAGCCGGGGGTGACGACGGTCCCCCAGGTGATGGTGCGGGTTGCGACCGTTGCGAACGCCACGGCCTGCGCGAGGAACAAGAGCGACAGGGCAAGGAAGAGGATGCCGAAGGTGGTGATGGCCCAGCGGGCGATGCGCGGCGGGACGACCTGCGTTTCGAGGCGCACGTCTTGCCAGAAGCGGGGCGGGTTCAGGGCGCGCCAGGTGGTGATGAGGCAGGCGCGGGTGAGGCGTTTGCCCGCGGACTCGATGAACCAGAGCCAGCCCGCGAGGCCGGGGCTGAGGACGAGACGCCACTCGAAGGAAAGGCCGCACTCGCTGCAGGTGCCGGTGGGTGGGCGTGGGGATTGGTCGCGTGCGACGGCGGCCTGGCCGGAGAGGTCGTAGCCGCAGCGGGGGCACTCGGGGGTGAAGTTCTCGGGGAGCTGCGATTCTTCGGGCCAAGCCTCGGGCGTGGGCTTGGGCGGGGCCATCTGTGCGATGGCTTGAAGGTGGGAGCGTTGGTCGGAGGGGGTGTGCACGGGGAGGAGGAGCAGGCACTAGGCATCAGGCACTGGGCATCAGGAAGTGCGTACGTGGGATTCGTTGTGGGGTTCAGGGTGGTCGGGGTCTTGTGAGTGGGTGGACGGTACCGGAACGAAGGGGATGAGGAGGAGGCCGGGGAGGTAGAGGAACGCGCTGTACCACATTGCGTCTACCTGCCCGCCGGCGTGGGTGGCGATCCAGCCGCCGGCGAAGGCGCCGATGGCCGAGAAGATGCGGCCGACGTTGTAGGTGAAGCCTGCACCGAGCGTGCGGACGAGCGTGGGGAAGAGGGGCGGGATGTAGAGCGGGAACATGCCGAAGAGGCCCAGGGCGAAGAAGGCGGTGAAGCCGGTGGTGATGTAGATGTTGGAGAGGGACATGGGCATGCTCTTGTGGTAACCGATGAGCATGGACGCCGCGGCGCCGGCGAAGAAGATGCCGAAGGCCCAGCGGTAGCCGAGTCTTTGGGCGAGGTAGGTGGCGGCGTAGTTGGCGGCGATGTTGACGGAGAAGTAGTAGATGGCGATGCGGGAGGCGAGGTCCTGCTTTTCGCTGGTGGACCACGTGGCAACGTCGGCCATGGACTTGACCGCCTGGGGCGCGAAGTAGAGGAAGGACCAGACGGTGGTGAGGGCGATGGAGGTGAGGGCGGAGGTGAGGAGGGTGGTGCGGGCGAGTTGTTTGGTGAAGAGGGAGGAGATCGGCGGCATCTCGCGGGTGTGGGCGGCTTTGGACCACTCTTCGGGCTCGGGAACGGCGCGGCGGATCCAGAGGGTGAGGAGCGCGGGCGCGACGCCGATGAGGAAGACCCACTTGGGGTCGTACTCCGAGAGGAGGCCGCTGGTGAGCGAAGCGAGGATGCAGCCCACCATGTAGCCGGACTGGAGCGTGGCGCTGGCCCAGGCGCGGTGGCGGGAGTCGAGAGTTTGTGAGACGAGGGCGGAGCCGGCGGCCCACTCGCCGCCGATGCCGAGCGCGGCGACGAAGCGGAAGACGAGGAGCATCCACCATGTAGTGGCAAAGAAGGAGAGGCCGGTGAAGACGGCGTAGGTGAGGACGGTGAGGACGAGGGTGCGCGAGCGGCCCAGGCGGTCGCCGATGCGGCCAAAGACCGCGCCGCCGACGGCCCAGCCGACGAGGAAGAAGGCCTGGATGAGCGCGGCCTTTGCACCGACTTCGGTGGCGGAGACTTCCACGCCGGGGTTGGCCTGTTCCAGGAGCTGGCGGACAAAGCGGCCGGCGACCATGATGTAGAGGTAGCCGTCGAGGCCGTCGAAGCACCAGCCGAGCCACGCGGCGGTGAGGGCGCGCCAGTGTGTGGGCGAGATGCGGGCGTCGTGCATCGGGGCAGCGTACCAGAATCTTGGGTTGTGGTGCAAGGGGGTGTGGCGCGTGCAGTTGGGGCTGCGCGGGACTATCCTGCGGGCATGCCCGATCGCAAACCATTCGTTGGCGGTAACTGGAAGATGAACACCAATCGCACCACCAGCGCGGACCTGGCGCGGGCGGTGACGGACGGCCTGATGACCGTGGATGGCGTGGAGGTGGCGGTGTTCCCGCCGTTCCCGTACCTGCTCACGATCCGGTCGATCCTGCGGGATCGCGGGTCGTCGGGGCGGCTTGGGGCGCAGGACGTGTACTTCCTCGGAGATGGGGCGTTCACGGGCGAGGTGTCGGTGCACATGCTGAAGGACTGCGGCGTGCAGAGCGTGCTGTGCGGGCACAGCGAGAGGCGGCACGTGATGGGCGAGAGGGATGAACTGGTCAACAAGAAGGCCCGCGCTGTGCTGGAGGGCGGGCTGGAGGCCGTGCTGTGCGTGGGCGAGACGCTCGATGAGCGCACGGCGGGGCACCAGGACATTGTGACGACGCGGCAGGTGCGGACGGGGCTCGCGGATATTCCGGGCTCGTTCATGGATCGGGTGATCGTGGCGTATGAGCCGGTGTGGGCGATCGGCACGGGCAAGACGGCGACGCCCGAGGATGCGCAGGATGCGCACAAGAACATCCGCGCGCAGCTGGCGCGGCAGTACGGGCAGGACATCGCGAACCGCGTGCGGATCATCTACGGCGGGAGCCTGAAGCCGGACATCGCGGCGGACATCTTCGCGCAGCCGGATGTGGACGGCGGGCTCGTGGGCGGCGCGAGCCTCAATGCTGCGGACTTTGTGGCGATCTGCAAGGCGGCGGTGGCGGCGGGGAAGGCGAAGCCGTAAGCGGTGCGGTCAGGTTGAAGCGGGCGATGGTTGGGGCTGCGCGATGGCGGGGTCGCCGTTTGCAGGTGGTTGTTGGTGCGTGCGGGCGTGCACCTTGCGGACGGCGGCGCGGAGGGTGGAAAGAGTCCACCAGAGCCAGATTACGGTGAAAGGCGTGACGAGAATAAAGGCACCCGCGTAGACGGGCCACAGCAAGATTGTCGTGCCGTTCGCCGGCGGCATGAACGCGGGATTCGTGGTTTGCAGCGCGGGTACGGCGTTCGTCAAGGGCGGTGCGATTCCGGTCAGGGCCGCTGACCATGCGAAGAAGGTGATTGGGATGGCTAGCACGAGCCAACGGAAGAGCACGCACCGGCGGGCAACCTTTGGCAGCGGCACGCGCGCAGCGACCCAATCGATGGCGTCCATCGCGGCGTAGAAGAGCACGCCCCAGCCGACGAACTTCGCGCGTGCCAGAAGAGGGTCGGCCGTGGCGAGCGGCGCGGTAGCGCCGAGTGCGCTTGTGAGCACCATGATGAGGACTTGCACGGCGATCAGGGCCGCAATGATGACGGTGGCGATGCGGGCAGTGCGCTGTGCGCTGCGTGGTTGGGCATCGAAGTTGATGCCCCTGTCCGGCGATGCGACGAGCCACACGCCTGCGAGCATGACGACTTGGGCGGTGAGGGACGTGTAAGTACACACGTCGCCGAGGATGGCCTTTCCGATTGTGCGGTTTAGAAGCCAGATCCAGTGGATTGCCAGGAACGCAAGAGCTGCGTATCCGATACACGTGAGCCCGGTGATGATCGTGGAACGGAACTGCGGGGCGGCAGTGGTGAGTGAGCCTCCATAAATGGAATGCGCGATCGGGAACGCACATTCTGGGCATTGGGAAATGGACGAGAGGCCGCGGAGGTTGTACCCGCAGGAGGTGCACTTGAAGTCAATGGCCAAAGGTGAACCATCGGCCGGCGGGAGCGGCGTGGAGCGGGTGCCGGGCCAGGGGAGGGCGTCTCCAGGCATGCCGACTTGTTCGAGTGGGAGCCGTTGTGGTTACGCAACCCGGCGACGTTTGGCCTCGACGGAGGTGGCGTCGGGGACGCGGATGTCGCGTGCGAGGTCGAGTTTGCCGAGGGTCCAGATGATGTAGTCGCTGACGTCGTGCTGCCACTACTTGAGGCGCTGGCGCGGGCGGTGACGGACGGTCTGATGGCCGTGGACGGCGGGCTCGTGGGCGGCGCGAGCCTCAATGCTGCGGACTTTGTGTCGATTTGCAAGGCGGCGGTGGCGGCGGGGAAGGCGAAGCCGTTGATTTGTTCATGCGCCGGATGTCGCGGCGCATACCTGACAAGACGAGCCAGCAGGATGCCCAAGCCGCCGCACACACAAGAACGCACAGGCCAGCGAAGGCCGCACGATCAGTCGATGGTTGGCGCGGCATGGTCGGTGGCGTGCGCCCGTTCGTGGCGTTGACCACGGCGAACAGGACCAGGACCGTCAGCAGAGGGAGCAGCCATGTGCAGATCAGTACCCAACGCCCCCACGCGGGTCGGGGGATGCGGTCAGCGATCCAGCGCAGGACGAATGCGGTCGCCAAGGAGAGTGGCACGCTGCCAACGAGTAGCGCGATCCAGAGGCCGATGCGCGCCGGGCCAACGAATGGCGAGCTGTACACGATGGTCACGGCATCGGTCATCAGCAACGCAACAATGCACAGCCCCATGACGAGTACAGCACCACGTAGCACGGCGCGGGCTGCAATGGGGTTGTGGGCGCCGTTGTAGCCAGGATCCGGTGAGGCGAGTTGCCACAAACCTGCAAGCACAACAGCGATGGCTGCGCACAGGCAGGGGTCGTACGCAGGTGCGAGGGGGCTTGGGCGAATGAGTGCGCCCACGACCTTCAGGCACAGCACGCCGACCACCGCGGCGGTGCCGCAGGTGATGAACGCCAAGCCTCGGCTGATGATGGTGCGGTATGAAGAACCGGTGTTGCAGAGGTAGTCACCGGCGAGCGACTTGGCAATAGGCAATGCGCACTCAGGGCAGGTGCCCGTCGGTCGAAGCCCGCGTATGTCATACCCGCAGGACGTGCACTTGTGGTCACTTGATACGGGAGGTGGGTGTTCCGTTGGGGCGGTGGGCCGGCACAGCTTGGTGATGAGCGATACCTGCACGTGCTGTTGTAGCACTGCATGCCCGGTGGGTTACGTTGCCGGAGTTGGTCAGTGCACCCGGCGGCGTTTGGCTTCGACGCGGGCGGCGTCGGGGACGCGGATGTCTCTGGCGAGGCCGAGTTTGCCGAGGGTCCAGATGATGTAGTAGCTGACGTCGGGCTGCCACCACTTGAGGCCTTGGCGCGCGGAGGCGGGGAAGGCGTGGTGGGTGTTGTGCCAGCCTTCGCCCAGGGCGAGGACGCCGAAGAGGGCGTTGTCGCGGCTGTGGTCGTGGGTTTCGTACGGCCGCGTGCCCCAGAGGTGGCATACGGAGTTGATGCTCCACGTGACGTGGTGCACAATGAAGATGCGGACGAGCCCGCCCCAGACGAAGCCCAGGATCGCGCCGGAGATGGTGCCGGTGACTGCCCAGGCGATGGCGGCGGGGATGAGCACCCCCAGCACCACCCAGATACCGAAGGTCTTGTCGACCCAGGAGGTGACGGGGTCCTTGATGAGGTCGGGGGCGTAGCGCTGGATGTCGCTCTCGGGGACGGCGGGCGCGAAGAGCCAGCCGACGTGCGAGTGCAGTGCGCCGCGGAAGCGGTTCCAGATGCCCTTGCCGTGGGCGTGGGGCGTGTGCGGGTCGTGCTCGCGGTCGGTGTGCTGGTGGTGCTGACGGTGCGTGGCGACCCAGCGGATGACGGGGCCCTCGAGCGACATGGAGCCCAGGATGCCGAGCGCGAGTTTGACGGCGGCGTTGGTCTGGAAGGACTTGTGGGTGAAGTAGCGGTGGTAGCCGACGGTGACGCCGATGGCGGTCACGATGTAGCCGCCCGTGAGGAGGCCGGCGTGGAGCCAGGTGAAACCGGTGCCCCACCAGTGGTAGATCGCGGCGATGAGTCCGATGAACGGGAGCGCGACGGCGAGGAGGCTGGCGAAGCGGGTGCCGAAGTACGCGCCCTCAAGTTGTTCACCGTGCGGGTGATCGTGATCCTGATCGTGTAGGTGGGCGTCGAGCGGGAGCGCGTCGACGTGGATGTCGGCGGTGACGGGCGCGGGGGGAGCTTCGGGGGCTTGCATCATCGGAAGAACGTTAGCCGTGCGGGGCTTGTTCATGTGGGACAATTTGAATTTGATTTGGGTGTAAATGGATGCCGGGGAAGCCCCGGGTCGAGCGTGTGCGGGCCACGTCATCCCGTGCCGATGCTGCGAGCGTTTAGGCGCAAGCGCCTGCGCGTGCGAGCCGAGTGCGTGGTTGATGCGGTGGACCGCCGGTGTGGGGGTAGTACTTGTGCTGCAAGCGGATGAATGCACCTCGCACGTCGTCGCGTCATTCTTGGGCACGCGGACGACTTCGAATCCTGCTTCACAGTCAGCGCGTGCGCGGCGATGTGTCGACCGCTGTCCTCGATGTCGAGACAGCGCGCAGGCATCGCCGAGGGTGTGGCGCGGGTCACGCGACTTCCGGCCGTCCGGGCATGTTGCGAGTCACGCTGGTTTGCAGTATGCTGTCCGCCCGATCGGGCGGCGCGAACACACGGGAGGTTTCATGCTGGGGTGGCTGTTTGGAAGGAGGAAGACGGGCCGGAAGGCGGAGTCGGCGCACTTTTTGTCGATGCCGCTGCTGCGGTCTGTGACGCCCGTGGACGGCGCACGCGTGGCGGAGGCAGCATCGGCGATGTTCCCGGGCACTCCGGTGCGGGTCTCGAAAGAGGAGGGAGCGGAGGCCAAGGACTCGCCGTGCTTTGAGACGGGGAACGTCATGGTGGTTGCGGGGTTCATGCCGGGCCCGGTGCCGGGGAGGGAGGTCATCGAGAGCGCGGAGATGTCACTCATGTGGCCGGATGCGGCGGCGCACGTGGGTCACAAGGCCCATGTTGTGCTGTACGCAACGGGCCTCAACGGCGCTGTGCCATCGGCGGTGGAGGTTGCGTGGGGAGCGACCCGCGTGGCGGCGGGCATGATGAAGGCGTGCGACGCGTGCGCGTACTACGTGGGTGGCGCTTCGCTGGTGCACAAGCCGGAGTTTGTTGTCAAGGTGGCGACCGCGGCGGCGGGGCGGGGGGGACGGGGGGCGATTCCCGTGCCGCTGTGGGTGAACCCGCTGGTGACGCCGGACGGTGGTGGGCGGTTCAGCGCGAGCACGATCGGGCTCGAGTCGCTCGGGCACCGTGAGTTTGAGATCGTTGCGTGCCGGCGGGATCCTCGCGACCTTATGGCGATGCTGTGCGGGCTTGCCGAGTATGTGCTGACGAACGGGCCGGTGCTGCGGCACGGAGAGACGTTCGGGCCCACCGCGGAGGATCGCTGGCCGGTAGAGGTTGGAAAGAGCCGGCTGGGCAAGGAGGGCGAGGTGATTCGCCTGGGGGTTCCCTGAGCGTGCCCGGCACGGTCGCATTACCGGCCTTTGTGCCCTGTTCGCGGCCGCTTGCGCGGACACTTGACAGGGGTTGTAGAATGGTGGTGCGTGGCGGGATCGAGGTGCTGAAGCATGATGAAGTTCCGTCACCCGGCGGCCGTGGTGTTGCTGAGCGTGTGTGCGATGCCCGCGTTCGCGGACCATCAGGTCATTGTGCGCGGGAGCGTGCTCTTTTCCAACATCACGAGCGGGCCGCTGGTTGGGGTTCCCGCGTCGACGCCGGTGGAACTGCGGTTTGTGGTGGATCATGTGCCCAACGTGGTGACGCCTGGGCAGGTGAGCGAGTACGGGATCAACTTTGCGGAGACGCGGATCACGGTCGGTTCGCAGGTGTACCACTTCACGGCCGGCGCAAACCCGGCGGTGCTGCTCTTCCAGAACAACAACGAGCTGGACTCGGACAGCGACGGCGTCGAGACGCGTCCGGACGTGGTGCCGATCGAGGGGACTCCGTACCAGACGCGGTTCCACGCGCACGACATTCTGGGGACGATCTTTGATTCGGCCCTGATTGAGGACAACGCGGGTGTGTACTCGGTCAATCAGTTCCATCATCTTTCGTGGACGGTGTACAACGGCATCGAGGGGATGCTGATCTCGCTGTCGGCGGTGGAGGTTCAGCCGGGGCTGCCGCCGTGTGATTCGATCGACTTCAACGGGGACACGCTCTTTCCTGATACTGCGGACATCGCGGACTTCCTGACGGTCTTTGGTGGTGGGGCGTGCCCGACGGGGACGTGCGGCGACATCGACTTCAACAACGATGAGCTCTTCCCGGATATCGCGGACATTGAGTCGCTTTTGCGGGTGTTCGCGGGTGGGGGATGCCACGAGTAATTGGGGCGGCGTTGACGCGCGGCCGACGCCGCCTAAACTGGGCACAGACCGATGGCCCCATCGTCTAGCCCGGTCTAGGACGTCAGGTTCTCATCCTGAAAACTGGGGTTCGAATCCCCATGGGGTCACTTTCCCGAAGAGGGGCACACCCCGCGAGCAATCGCGGGGTGTTTGCGTTTTGGGGCGGGGTGATGCGGGAGGTCGGGTTAGGATTTGGGCATGAGCGGCTCCGTCTTTGCCCATCGCGTGCAGCACGTGAAGCGGTACACGCAGGTGCTTGAGATCATCGTCCGGCATGGGTTTGCGGACATCGCGGAGCAGCTCGGGCTGTTCACGCTGATTGATCGGGGGCGGGCCGCGTTCGGGGCGTCGCCGCGCGAGCCGCACGGGACATTCACGCTGGCGCAGCGGCTGAGGATGCTGCTGGAGGAGCTTGGGCCCACGTACGTGAAGCTTGGGCAGGTGATGAGCACGCGGCCGGACCTGGTGCCGGAGGAGTGGGCGGAGGAGTTCAAGACCCTTCAGAACAAGGTGCCTGGGGTCGGGTACGACGTGATCCGGAAGACGCTTGAAGAGGAGTTTCCGGGCGAGATTGACCGGTTGTTCCGGTCGATTGATTCCAAGGCGCTTGCGGCGGGCTCCATGGCGCAGGTGCACCGGGCGCGGCTGCAGGACGGAACACGGATCGTGCTGAAGGTGCTGCGGCCGGGCATCCGTGAAGTGACCGGCGTGGACATGGAGATCCTGCGGTCCCTGGCGCAGCTGGTGGAGGCGCACTTTTCCAACCTGGGGTACAGCCCCACGGAGGTCGTCAACGAGTTTGCGAAGGAGCTGCGGAACGAGGTGGACCTGACGTACGAGGGGCGGTCCACGGAGCGGCTGGCGGCGTTGTTTGAGCATGATCCTGACATTGTGTTCCCGCGGGTGTACTGGGAAGCGACGACGGTGAATGTCCTCGCGATGGAGGAGGTGCGGGGCCATGTGCTCGCGGACCTGCCGCGTGACGCGATTTCGGCGGAGGATCGGCGTGCGCTGGTGGAGAACGGTGCAAGGGCGGTGTTTTCCCAGTGCCTGGAGCACGGGTTCTTTCACGCGGATCCGCACCCGGGGAACCTCATCGCGCTGCCCCATGGACGGATCGCGTTCATCGACTGCGGGATGACCGGGCAGGTGGACGAACGCACCGCGCACCAGCTTGCGGACCTCGTGGCGGGTGTGGTGGAGGGGGACATCGACCGGGTGATCGCGGTCGCGGGCGCGATCGCGGATGTGGGGCCCGACCGGCTGGACGACCGGGCACTGCGGGCGGACGTGAATGCGATCATTTCAGAGTTCCGCGGGACACCGCTCGAACGGCTCAATCTGGGGCGCGTGCTGAACAACTTTTTCGGGACGCTGCGCAGGCACAACGTCCGGTGTCCCGCGGACATCATCCTGCTCATCAAGGCGCTGACCACCATTGAATCCGTGGGGAGGGACCTGGACCCGTCGTTTGAGATGGTGGTGTTCGTGCGGCCGTACCTGGAGGACCTGGTGCGGAAGCGCTACAGCAGCGGCGCCATCGGTGGGAGGCTGAGGCGGAGTGCGCTGCGGTATCTGGAACTGGTTGAAGAGCTTCCGCAGGAGCTGCGGGGGATTTTCACGCAGCTTCGGCGCAATCGGCTGGCGGTGAACCTTGAGCATCGTGGCCTGGACCGGCTGACGAGCACGATCGAGCACGCGAGCCGCAACATCGCGTTCGCGCTCATCATTGCCGCGACGTTCGTGGGGTCGTCGATCCTGGTGCTTGCAGCGCTCAGTTCCGGTACGCGTGCGATTACGGGCGTGGGTGTGGCGGGGCTGTGCATGGCAGTTGTGCTGGGCGTCGTGATGATCCTGCACAACCGGCGAAGGAAGGGTTAAGCGCGGGGCTTTCGCTTGGCGGGTGCGCGTTGAGCTGTAGTGGTTTTCCTCTTCGCCGATGCGGCAGGTGGGGCGATAGCCTCGGCGAGGCCAGCGAGGAGGCCGCTGGCCCCAAGTGCCACGTTTCGGGCCGCCTTGCGGGCGACCTTTCCGCCGGTCTGCGCCGCTTCGCTCGACAGTTTGCCCAGTCGTCCGTCCGCGGCGTTGACCACGCGGCGGGTGGAGGCCTTGATCTTTGGAGCGGTGCGATCCGCCCTCGCGGCGAGGTCGTGGAGCTCGTCCCGCACCTCTTTGGATGACTTGCCGGCGAAGCTCCGGACGGCTTTCAGGAACTCTTCGTGGGCCACGCGGATGTGGCTCGCGGCGGCTGGTGCGTCCTTGGTCGCGACTTGGCGGGTGCGGCCGCGGACTTCTCGCGCAGTGGTGGCGGTTGCGGACGCGATGGTGTGCACGCCGTCGCGCAGGCCATCGAAGACTTCGCGGAGCACGCTGGAGCGGCCCTTGGGCACCTCTGCATCGATGCCATCGACTGCGCCGTCGAGGACGTCGTGGATCAGCTTGGAGACGTCCTTGAGTTTGAGGCGGCGGTCGCGGAATGCGCCGACGGACAGGTCGTGGATTCGGTCACGGATGTCTTCGCCGGATGTGGCCGTGGACTTGGCGCGTGCCTTGGTGTGGTGGGAACTGGTTTGCTTGTTCGCCATGATTACCTCCGGGGGTGACCGTGCAACTGTCAATGATACGGGTGGACGCTGGGGTGCCAGCCTACAACCATGCGTGGCAAACAGCCGAACTCAGCGGTACAGCCGACAGATCATCCTCCCGCAGGTGGGCGATGTAGGGCAGGCGCGCATCCTCAATGGGAGAGTCGCGGTGGTGGGGCTTGGGGCGCTGGGGTGCAGCGCTGTGGACCTGCTTGCGAGGGCGGGAGTGGGGCACTTGACGCTTGTGGACCGGGACGTGGTGGAGTGGACAAATCTCCAGCGGCAGACGCTCTACACGGAAGACGACGCGGTGCGGGGCATGCCGAAAGCGGAGGCCGCGGCAGCGCGCGTGCGCGCGGTGAACAGTGGGGTGGAGTGTGTCCCGCTCGTTGTTGACCTGACTTCAGAGAACGTGGAGCGGATGCTGTGCTTTCAAGCGGGCGGGCAGCATGTCATCATCGATGCGACCGACAACCATGAGACCAGGTTCTTACTGAATGACGTTGCGGTCGCTCACGGCGTGCCTCTTGCGTACGGCGGCGTCATCGGCACGCGGGGCATGCATGCGACGTTCATGCCCGGTGGACCGTGCCTGCGGTGCGTGTTTGGAGAACCCGCGGCCCCGGGGGCGGTGCCCACGTGCGATACAGCGGGCGTGCTGGGGAGCGCGGTGGTGACCGTTGCCGCGGCGCAGGTGACGGGCGCGATCAAAGTGCTGCTCGGCACGTGTGATCGCGTGGAAGGTGCGCTCACGGACTTCGATGTGTGGAGCGGCACGCACCGCGTGGTGCAGTTGGGGGCGGCGGACCCGGCGTGCGTGTGCTGTGGGCAGCGTCGGTTTGAGTTTCTTGGAGCGGACTCGGGCGGAGATGTCGCCGGTTTGTGCGGGCAGAACGCCGTGCAGGTGCGGCCGGCTCGCACCGGTGACGTTGATCTGGGTGCCCTCGCTCAACGGCTCGCGGCGGTTGGTTCGGTTCACCGGTCGCGGTTCATGGTGCGGTTTGTGCCCTCGGAGAGTCCCATGATCTCCATGAGCATCTTCGGTGATGGGCGGGGGATCGTGCACGGGACAGCGGACCTGGCGGTGGCGCGGACGGCGTACGCAAGGTTTGTTGGCGTGTAGAGGCGGTGCATACATCGAGCTTCGTGAGCGTGTTGCGGCGACGGCTGGGCTGTCGAATTTCGCACGCTGGGGCTTGGGTTCCCAGGCCGTCCGAGAGGCACCAACAAAGGGGATTTTGAGGTATTGAGGATATTCACGTCTAGAAAACAGGCTGAATGATGGATATATTGATAAACAACTCGATTATTCCTGAGGACCACGCTCTGGAGATTCTCGATGGATACGAAAAACACACGCTCGCCCCGCCAGTCTGCCCCGCAAGTGGGGGCTTCCACATCTGGGCTCTTGCACTTGGTGTTGGCGGCCGGGATCGCGGTCGCCGTCAGCGCGCCGGTCGCAGGGCTGGGGGCCTGGATGATCCGCGAGGGCCAGCAGCAGCGGCGTGCAGAGTTGGCGGCGGTGGAGGCGGAACAGCAGGCGCATGAGCGACTTGTGGCGGGAGCGCCCGGTGCGGTCGTGGACGCGACGGTCGCCGCACATGGACGAGAAGTGTTCATGACCGCGTGCGTGGCTTGTCATGGCGCTTCGGGCGTGGGCGTTGCTGGGCTTGGGAAGAACCTGGTGGAGAGCGACTTTGTCGCTCTGCAGAGTGATGAGGCGTTGCGGGCGTTCATCCTCAAGGGTCGCACGGGGCCGGTGGGGCTGATGCCGGCGAAGGGTGGGCGGGAGGATCTGACGGACGCGGACATTGGGGCCGTTGCGGTGTACCTGCGCGGGTTGCAGGACCCACGGCGGATGCCGGCGCTGCCGGAGTATGTTGCGGCCAAGCCCGCGCCCGTGACGGCGGATGAGAAGGCGGCCGCGCTGGCCGCGGCGGGCGGCGACGAGGAACTCGCGGCGTTCATCGCCAGCGGACGGAAGATCTACTCGTCGACCTGCATCGCCTGCCACGGGAAGGAGGGGACGGGCATTCAGGGCAACGGCAAGGCGCTGGCGAACAACCCGTTCGTTCAGAGCCTGGACGACGACGCGCTGTTGGCCTTTGTGCAATCGGGGCGAGCGCCGACGGACCCCAAGAACACGACGGGGATCCAGATGCCTCCCAAGGGCGGCAATCCCGCGTTGAACGAGGATGACCTTCTGGACGTGATTTCGTACCTGCGGACGCTGCAGCCGCAGAAGACTGCTTCGGGCACGGGCCGTTGACATTCGCACCTCTCCGCACCGGCGCGTGCCCAGTGTGGGCTGCTCCGGGGCGAGGCTGATGGAGTTGGAACGATGAAACAAGATTCTGCTTACCGTGACGGCAAGGTTCGGGCCGGCGCACTTGGAGTTCTCGCGGTTGTCTTTGCGGGGCTCGCGGTCGGGGTGTTCTCTCCCAACGCAGCGGCCCAGGAGTCGCGTCGGCGTCGGCGTTCGGACGCGGCGGAGGCCAAGCCCATCGAGTTGTCCCCGGACCAGGTTGCACAATTGACCAAGGTCGCGAATGACCGGAAGCTGAACATCGACGACCTGATCGCGGCGTCCAAGACGTACATGCCGAGCGGGCGGCATGACGACTACGTGCTGTTCAGCAGCGGTGGCCAGAGCGGTCAGGTGTTCGCGATCGGTGTCCCGAGCATGCGTCTGCTGCGGTCGATCGCGGTGTTCACCCCCGAGTCGTGGCAGGGGTATGGCTTTGGCGGCGAGCACGACAAGGTGCTGGAGTCGATGAAGATCAACG
>DATAKA010000139.1:0-25853 GCA_036261855.1 Phycisphaerales bacterium
TGTTGAGTTCGGTGGCGACTTCTGAGAGCGAAAGGGATGGGGACGTGAGGAGGTCGGCCAGGCGGGAGGGGTCTGGCGAGGGCGGGGAAGCGGGTGTTGAAAGAGGTGCGGCGACCATGTGAGTACGGATAATGTACGGCATAGGCGGACATTGTCAATAGGATTTTGTTTGGCATTGTGTAAGTCATTGGGGGGTGGGGTTTTGGGGGTTGGTCGCGGGTCGGGTAGGACGGATAGGACCTAGAGGACTGATGGGACAGTGGTGATGTGGGGTGCACGGGTGTGGGCCGGACGGTGCGCGACGGCTTCGCCGTGGCGATGCGGCGGCCGCATCGCGGGGAAGCGCTGCGCGGTGGGACTATTCGAGTGGTTGCGCAACGCGCAGGGCTGCGTTGCGCGACCACTCGCAACGGTCGTGTGGCCCAAAGGGGGCGGAGAAGCGGCGGGAGGCGGGGGTTGGCGAGTCGCGGCGTTGCTCTCGGCATTGAGCGCAATGACGACCCCGTCGGGGTCGGGGTGAATGAGGTGCGCTCTCCGGGGGTGTCGCTCGCTCGGAGACTCGCTCGCTCCACGCCGCGGCTACTGACGACCACGCCTTCGGCGTGAAGAGGTGTGGTGTGGGTGACTCGAAGTGGGTGAAGTATGGAACGGCGCGGGAGCGTTTGATTGCATCGGACCACAGGGACCATCGCTCAGAGCAGCGATGGACCCTGTGGCACGTCGGATGTTGTGCCGCCCCCCCCGATGGTGTCGTGGGCCTGCTGTGAAGATGTTCGTGAGGGCTCGACGCGATGGCAATGATCCCCGCATGACGACCGTGCTTGATCCTGTTTCGATCGGTGGGCTTGCGCTGCGCAATCGGGTGTTCATGGCGCCGTTGACGCGGTGTCGGGCGGGGGTGGGGAATGTGCCGCATGCGTTGAATGCCTTTTACTACGAGCAGCGTGCCGCGGCGGGGGGTGCGGGGTTGATCTATGCGGAGGCGACGCAGATCTGCCCGGAGGGGCAGGGGTACCCGAGCACGCCGGGGATTCATTCGCCGGAGCAGGTTGCGGGGTGGCGGCTGGTGACGGATGCGGTGCACCGCGTGGGTGGGCGGATCTTCCTGCAGCTCTGGCACGTGGGGCGGGTCTCGCATCATGCGTTTCAGCCGGGCGGCAGGGCGCCGGTCGCTCCCAGCGCGATTGCACGGGAAGGGATGTGCCGGTTGCCCGATGGGAGCAAGGAGCCTGCGCCGGTGCCGCGGGCGCTGGAGACGGAGGAGGTGCCGGCGGTGATCGCTCAGTATGGGATCGCGGCCCAGAATGCCAAGGCCGCGGGCTTTGACGGTGTGCAGGTGCACGGGGCGAACTCGTACCTGCCTGAACAGTTCTTGCGGGACTCCACGAACAGGCGCACGGACCGGTACGGGGGTTCCATCGAGAACCGGGCCAGGTTTCTGCTTGATGCGACGCGTGCGTGCGTTGGTGTGTGGGGGCCTGAGCGCGTGTGCGTGCGGCTTTCGCCCAGCGGCTGGTCGCGAGACTTCACGGATTCCTCGCCGCGTGAGACGTACGCGTATGTGGTGCGCCAACTCGATGCACTGGGCATCGGGTCGCTGGAGATTCGCGAGGGCGATGAGGACGACAACGCCGCGGGCGGGCCGCGCATCCCGGTGTCATTCTTCCGCCCGCTCTTCCGCGGCGTGCTGGTCGTGAACACGGGGTTCACGCGGGAGAAGGCGGATGAGTACATTGCTCGCGGGGACTGCGACGCGGTGGCGTTCGGCAAGCCGTTCATTTCCAACCCGGACCTGGCGGCGCGATTCGCGGAGGGGATGGCGTTGGCGGCGTGGGACGCGGCGACGTTTTATCCGGCGCCGGGTGCGGCGATGGAAAAGGGGTACACGGACTATCCACGGATGAGGGGGTGAGTGGTAGCGGACTTGCGTGCACGCGGCGAGTGTTCGTGCTTTGGACGGGAATTCGTGAGGCTGGTGATTCGGTTGTCTTTGCGGGGGTGATTGCTATTATCCCAACCCCGGTCTGGCCCTTGGCTTGGCTTGGGGACACAACTCGCACCGCAGGCACTACCACCTTCGCTCGCCGCAGCGCTCCCGCGGCGGGCTACCGGGGATTCACTCCCGGGGAGGGGTAGGAGGTAGGAAACCATGGGTAAGCGCGAAGTCACCAATGTATTCAAGATCATGGCCACGGGCGGGGCAGCCACGCCCGCGCCACCGCTGGGTCCCGTTCTGGGCTCCAAGGGTGTGAACCCCGGCCAGTTCGTCCAGAAGTTCAACGCCGCGACGCAGCACGTGAAGGGCAAGGTCGTCGGCTGCATCGTGACGGTCTATTCGGACCGCACGTTTGACCTCGAGGTCAAGTCCAGCCCCGCATCGGCCATGATCAAGGACGAGGCGAAGATCGAGAAGGGCTCGGGCGTCCCCAACAAGCAGAAGAACGGCACGCTGTCGAAGGCGCAGGTCCGCAAGATCGCCGAGGCGAAGATGCAGGACCTGAACGCGAACAGCGTGGAGGCCGCGATGCGGATCATCGAGGGCACGGCGCGTTCGATGGGCGTGATGATCGGGGCGTGAACACACACGAGCACACCAGCGGTGAGCGGGCCGAGCGCCCCGCCGCGAGATGGAAGGACGAATCATGGCAGTTCGAGTTACCAAGCGTCAGAAGGCCAACGCGGGCCTTGCGGTGGACAAGGCAGTTCCGCCGGCGGAGGCCGTTGCGGCACTGAAGAAGTTCAAGGCGCCCAAGTTTGACCAGACGGTCAACGTGGTGATGCACCTGAACCTGGACACCAAGCAGGCCGACCAGGCGCTGCGTGGCGCGGTGAGCCTGCCCAAGGGCATCGGCAAGACGAAGAAGGTCGTGGCGTTCTGCCCGAGCGACGTCGCCAAGAAGGCGATGGAGGCCGGTGCGGTGAAGGCCGGCGGCGAGGAGCTGGTGGCCGAGATCGAGAAGGGCTGGATGGACTTTGACGTTGCGGTGGCCAGCCCGGACATGATGCGTGTTGTGTCGCGTCTGGGCAAGGTGCTGGGCCCCAAGGGCCTGATGCCCAGCCCCAAGGCGGGCACGGTGACGACGAACATCCCCGAGGCCGTGAAGGAATACTCGGCGGGTAAGGTCGAGTACCGCGCCGACACCTTCGGCAACGTGCACGCGATCATCGGGAAGATGAGCTTCCCCGCGGAGAACCTCGCGGCGAACCTGGACTACTTCATCCACGCGATCGAGAAGTCCCGCCCTTCGACGGTGAAGGGCCAGTACATCCGCAGCATCCACATCGCCGGGAGCATGTCCCCGAGCGTGCCGGTGCACTTCGTGTCCGCGGTGGAAGAGAAGGAATAAGTCACTGACGCCCGCCCCCGTGCGGGCGATGGGAGCCCATCCATGTCGAAGGCCATCAAGAACATCATGATCCGGGACTACAAGTCCCGCGTGACCGTGGGCGGCGAGGCCGCTCAGGACGCGGTGCTGATCAGCATCCGCGGCGTGAAGGCGGTGGACACCACGCGTCTCCGCAACACTCTCGCGAAGAAAGACATCCGCATCACGGTGATGCGGAACGCGCTGGCGAAGAAGACGTTCGAGGGTTCGAGCCTTTCGGCGCTCAACGAGCTGCTGACGGGCGCGAGCGCTCTGGCGTACGGCTCCACGAGCGTGGTGGAGGTGGCGCGGGCCCTGGTGGAGTCCATGGCCAAGATGCCGGCCCTCGAACTGAAGGGCGCTGTGCTCGACGGCACGCTCTTCAAGGGCAAGGACGGCGTGGTCGAACTGTCCAAGTTCCCGACGAAGGATGAGGCGATCGGCCAGATCGTGACGCTGGTGGTGAGCCCGGGCAAGAAGCTCATGGCCCAGGTCAAGGGGCCCGGCAGCAACGTTGCCGGCATCATCAAGGCGATCGAGACGAAGCTGGAGAAGGGCGAGACGATCGCCGCGAAGTAAGGCATTCACCACGGAGACCGTGGTTCAGACAGACTGGTTGCTCTCCCCACTGGTCCGCGGCAAAAGCGGATGAAACGCCCGGGTGTTCCGGGCCCCTCTGGGGGTGGCAGGTTGACGGGACTTTCCCGTCTTTGGAAGGTGTTTCCCATGGCGACGATGACGATTGATCAGCTCGGTGACGCTCTGGCCGGCCTGTCCCTCAAGGACGCGGTTGAGCTTGGCAAGTACATGAAGGACAAGTACGGCATCGAGGCCGCGGCTGGCGGCGGTGTCATGATGGCGGCTCCGGCTGCCGGTGGCGCGGCGGCCGCCCCGGTGAAGGACTCCTTCGACGTGGTCCTCAAGGCTGTGGACGCAACGAAGAAGATCGGCCTCATCAAGGTGGTGCGCGAGGCGACGGGCCTGGGTCTGGCGGAAGCCAAGGCTCTGGTCGATGTCCCCGGCAAGGCCATCAAGCAGGGCCTGAGCAAGGACGACGCCGACAAGCTCAAGAAGCAGCTCGAAGAGGCGGGTGGCACGGTCGAGCTGACGTAAGTCTGTTCGGCGTTCCCCATCTTCACAGCCCTTCAGTCGGCTACTTCGCAAACGAACACACGGACCCCGCCCAGCGGACCTGGGTGGGGTCTTTGTTCCTCGTGTCGAAAGTGACAAATCCCCCGCTGGGGTGGGTTTGCTCCGGGGTTGCCAAGTGGGTATACTGGCAGGTTCGGCGTAGGGCGGAATTCGGACTGGGTTGATCCAGCGGTTTTGGGATGGACCGTTGACCAACGTGACGCAGCAATTGTAACAGACCGCGGCTTCGACGCGTGCGAGTAGGCGCGCCGGGGCCATTGTCTTTTTTATCCATCGAAGGACACACGATGGCGGTGATCTCATCGTCGGCTCATTCGGGTTCAAAAGTTGTGCGAAACTTCGCGAAGCGCGGGGACGCCGTCGCGGTGGGGGACCTCACTGAGGTTCAGTCCGCCGGGTACGAGCGTTTTCTGCAGTTGGCGAAGGGTCCGGACGAGCGCGACATCAGCCTCGGCCTGGAAGCGCTGATGCGGGAGGTGTTCCCCATCGAGTCGTACGACGGCACGATGAAGCTGACGTACGTGAACTACTCGCTGGAGGAGCCGCGGTACACGCCCGACGAGTGCCGCGAGCTGCGGCTCACCTACGGGCGTCCGTTCCGGGTCACGCTGCGGATGACGCGCGAGACCAAGGGCGAGACGTACGAGGAGCAGATCTACCTGGGCGAGTTCCCGATCATGATGGGCGGCGGCGAGTTCATCGTGAACGGCGCTGAGCGCGTGATCGTGAGCCAGCTCCACCGGTCGCCCGGCGTGGACTTCTCGATCATTTCCAGCGAGGGCGACCGCCCGCTGCACAGCACGCGCATCATCCCCGAGCGCGGCAGCTGGATCGAGCTTGAGGTGACGAAGAAGGACGTTCTGGCGATGCGGATCGACCAGAGCACCAAGCTCGCGGCGACGACGTTCCTGCGGTGCCTGGACGAAAGCGTGGCCGAGACCAGCGCGATCCTCAGTCTGTTCTATGAGATCAGCGAGGTGAAGGCCGAGAACGTGAAGCCCGATCACTGGGCGGCGGACACGATCGTCGACACGGAGACGGGCGAGGAGCTCGTGCACGTGGGCCGGCAGATCGGCCAGGAGGCCGCGTCGAAGATCGTCAACAGCAGCCTCAAGAAGGTGAAGGTCATCGAGAACCCCAGCGACGTGCTCATCTTGAACACGGTCGCGGAGGAGAAGCTCGACCAGTTCGCGGAGTACGCGGAATCGACGTACGACCGCGCCCTGCTGAAAGTGTACAACAAGCTGCGCCCGGGCAACCCGCCGCAGGTGGAGAAGGCCAAGCAGCTGTTCTACGAGAAGTTCTACGACGAGAACCGCTACCGCCTGGGTCGCGTCGGCCGCTTCCGCATCAACCGCAAGTTTGAGCTGGAGACGCCCGAGGACCTGATGTTCATCACGAGCCAGGACTTCCTGCGCGTGGTGCAGTACCTGCTGGACCTGCGGAGCGGTCGCCAGGACCCCAAGACGCAGCGCGCCGTCGCGGTCGTCGATGACATCGATCACCTCGGCAACCGCCGCCTGCGCACGCTGGACGAGCTCGCGGTGGAGGAGCTCCGCAAGGGCTTCCTCAAGCTGCGCCGCACGGTGCAGGAGCGCATGAGCGTCAAGGAGCCCGAGGAGACGATCAAGATCGCCGACCTCGTGAACACCAAGAGCATCAGCAGCGCGATCGACTTCTTCTTCGGCCGCAGCGAACTGAGCCAGGTGGTGGACCAGACCAACCCGCTCAGCAGCCTTGTGCACGAGCGGCGTCTCTCGGCCCTCGGGCCGGGCGGCCTCAACCGCAAGCGCGCGGGCTTTGAGGTGCGCGACGTGCACATCTCGCACTACGGCCGCATCTGCCCCATCGAGACGCCCGAAGGCACGAACATCGGTCTGATCGCCAGCCTGGGCATCTTCAGCAACGTGGACGACTACGGCTTCCTGCGCACCCCCTACCGCGAGGTGAAGGAGGGCAAGGCGACGGGCAAGGTGCTGTACCTCCGCGCCGACGAGGAGATGCGTGCGGTGCTCGCGCCGTGCGACGCCATCGACAAGGACGGCAAGCTCAAGAAGGGCATGATCCTGGCGCGCGTGAACGGCGAGCTCGCGGAGGTTGATTCCGCGAACGTCGATTACCTCGACATCAGCCCCAAGCAGATCGTGGGTATCTCCGCCGCGCTCATCCCCTTCCTGGAGCACGACGACGCCAACCGCGCGCTGATGGGTTCGAACATGCAGCGTCAGGCGGTGCCGCTGATCAAGGTGGACCCGCCGTGCATCGCGACGGGCATCGAGACGTCCGTCGGGCACAACAGCGGCATGGTGGTGCGTGCGAAGAACGCGGGCATCATCACGTACGTGGACAGCGAGCGCATCATCATCGACAACGCCGATGAGTATGTGCTGCGAAAGTTCGTGGGCCTCAACGAGCGCACGTGCCTCAACCAGCGCCCGATCGTGAAGCCCGGCCAGAAGGTCGAGAAGAACCAGGTGATCGCCGACGGCGCGAGCACCAAGCAGGGCGAGCTTGCGATCGGCAAGAACGTGCTGGTGGCGTTCAACACCTTCGACGGGTACAACTTCGAGGACGCGATCGTCATCAACGAGAAGCTCGTGCGTGACGACACGTTCACCAGCATCCACATCGACGCGTTCGACGTCGAGATCCGCGAGACCAAGCTGGGGCGCGAGGAGTTCACGCGCGACATCCCCAACGTCAGCGAGAAGATGCTCCGGAACCTCGACGAGCACGGCGTGATCCGCATCGGCGCCCGCGTGGGGCCCGGCGACATCCTCGTCGGCAAGGTGAGCCCCAAGAGCAAGACGGAGCTGACACCGGAAGAGAAGCTGCTGCACGCCATCTTCGGCCGGGCCGGCGAGGACGTGAAGAACGACAGCCTCGAGGTGCCCGCGGGCGTCGAGGGCATCGTGATCGGTGCGCGGAAGTTCAGCCGCCGCCTGCACATGAACGAGGAGCAGAAGAAGCAGCTCAAGAAGGACATTTCCGACTACGAGAAGGAAATGGACGAGAAGGCTGTGGGCCTCTTCAAGCAGATGACCAGCGCGATCAACGACGCCGTGGGCACGCCCATGGTCGACCCGATGACGCGTCAGAAGGTCGGCGCCAGCGACATCAACGAGGTCATTCTGGAACAGGTGCGCACGTTCGACATCAAGTGGGCCAAGGGCAGCAAGGAGGCCAAGGACAAGGCCGAGGTGCTCTTCAAGCAGTTCTGGCCCCGCATCAAGGCCATCGAGGCCGAGAAGGCGCGCAAGGTCAGCCACATGAAGCGCGGCGACGAGCTGCCCCAGGGCGTGCTCGAGATGGTGAAGATCTACATTGCCATCAAGCGCACGCTCTCCGTGGGTGACAAGATGGCCGGCCGCCACGGCAACAAGGGTGTCATCGCCCGCATCGTTCCGGAAGAGGAAATGCCGTTCATGGAGGACGGGACGAGCGTGGAAGTCATGCTCAACCCGCTGGGCGTGCCCAGCCGCATGAACGTCGGCCAGATTCTGGAGACGCACCTGGGCTGGGCGGCGAAGGTCCTTGGCTTCCAGGCCGTGACGCCCGTGTTCGACGGCGCAACGGAGGACGAGGTGCACCACGCCGTGGCAGAGGCCAACAAGCACGTCGAGGACAAGCTCGCCAACTACGACAAGACCGCCACGTGGCCCACGCCGCGTGAGCTCTTGGCGAAGATGCCCCGCGGCGGCAAGATCCAGCTGCACGACGGTCGCACGGGCGAGGCGTTCAACCAGCGGACGACCTGCGGTTACATGTACATCCTGAAGCTCCACCACCTGGTGGACGACAAGATCCACGCACGTGCCACGGGCCCGTACTCCCTCATCACGCAGCAGCCCCTGGGCGGCAAGGCCCGCACGGGTGGTCAGCGCTTCGGCGAAATGGAAGTGTGGGCGCTGGAGGCGTACGGCGCGGCGTACATCCTGCAGGAACTGCTCACGGTCAAGTCCGACGACGTCGAAGGGCGTACGAAGATTTACGAGAGCATGGTCAAGGGCACGCACCGGCTCGAGGCGGGCATGCCCGTCGCGTTCGACGTGCTGTGCAACGAGCTCAAGGGCCTGGGCCTGAACGTGACGCTCGAGAAGAAGAAGAGCGAGGGTGGCAGCCTGCTGTAAGCGGCAGGCTTCGGGCACTAGGCACTGGGCACTAGTGACCGAGCTTCCATCGGAGTTGGTGTCGCCAGCGTCCGACGTCCAGTGCCTGATGCACCGTCCGCAAGCAACCTGTTCTGGAGAACAGATTCATGGCAGAGACCGTTTACGATCGCGTTAATGACTTTTCCGCCGTCAAGATCACGCTGGCGTCGCCCAACGACATCCGCGCGTGGTCCTACGGCGAGGTGAAGAAGCCCGAGACGATCAACTACCGCACCTACCGCCCCGAGAAGGACGGCCTCTTCTGCGAGCGCATCTTCGGGCCCGAGCGCGACTACGAGTGCGCCTGCGGCAAGTACCGCGGCACCAAGTACAAGGGCATCATCTGCGACCGCTGCGGTGTGAAGGTGACGCACAGCCGCGTCCGCCGCAAGCGCATGGGGCACATCAACCTCGCGTGCCCGGTCGTCCACATCTGGTTCTTCAAGAGCATGCCCAGCCGCCTCGGCACGCTGCTGGCCATGAAGACCAGCGACCTCGAGAAGGTGATCTACTACCAGGACTACGTGGTGGTGGACGCCGGCGACACCGAGCTCAAGTTCAAGCAGGTGCTGACCGAGGACGAGTTCCGCGCCGCGCAGGACAAGTACGGCAACGCCTTCAAGGCCAGCATGGGCGCCGACGCCATGCGCGACCTCATCGAGCGCACGAGCCTCGACGACCTCGCTCGCACGCTGCGTGACGACCTGCGCGACACCAAGAGCAAGCAGAAGATCAAGGACCTTTCCAAGCGCCTCAAGCTTGTTGAGCAGATCCGCGGCAGCGAGAACGACCCCTCCTGGCTCATCATGGACGTGGTCCCGGTCATCCCGCCGGACCTGCGTCCCCTGGTGCTGCTGGAATCCGGCAACTTCGCCACCAGTGACCTCAACGACCTCTACCGCCGCATCATCAACCGCAACAACCGCCTCAAGAAGCTGATGGACCTCAACGCGCCCGAGGTCATCATCCGCAACGAGAAGCGCATGCTTCAGCAGGCGGTGGACGCGCTCTTTGACAACGGCCGCTGCCGCCGCCCGGTGCTTGGTTCTTCGAACCGCCCCCTCAAGTCCTTGACCGACATGATCAAGGGCAAGCAGGGCCGCTTCCGCGAGAACCTGCTGGGCAAGCGCGTGGACTATTCCGCGCGTTCGGTCATCGTCGTCGGTCCCGAGCTCAAGCTGCACCAGTGCGGCCTGCCCAAGAAGATCGCGCTGGAGCTCTACCAGCCGTTCATCATCCGCAAGCTCAAGGAGCAGGGCCTCGCGGACACCATCAAGAGCGCAAAGCGCATGCTGGAGCGTCGCGACCCGGCGGTGTGGGACATCCTCGAGGAAGTTATCTACCAGCACCCGGTGCTGCTCAACCGCGCACCCACCCTCCACCGAATGGGCATCCAGGCCTTTGAGCCTGTGCTCGTGGAAGGCAACGCCATCCGCATCCACCCGCTGGTGTGCGGCGGCTTCAACGCCGACTTCGACGGCGACCAGATGGCCGTGCACCTCCCGCTCAGCGTGGAGGCGCAGGCCGAGGCGCACGTGCTCATGATGAGCACGCACAACATCTTCAGCCCGGCGAACGGCAAGCCGATCATCTCGGCGAGCCAGGACATCGTCATGGGCGTGTACTTCATCACGTTCATGACGCCCGATGAAATCCCGCTCGAGCAGATGCCCCGCTTCAAGGACCGGCGCGAGGCGATCCTGGCGCTCGAGCAGCGCAAGATCGGTCCGCACGACCGCATCGTGGTCCGCATCGACGGCTTCGAGGAGTACGTCGAGAGCCAGGGCGGTCCCATCAAGAAGATGCCCGCCAACAGCCGCCTGCAGACGACCGCCGGCCGGTGCCTCTTCGCCGACGTGCTCTCCCCCGGCATGCCCTTCTACAACTGCGCCCTGGGCAAGAAGGGCTGCGCCCGCGTGATCGACGACTGCTACCAGTACGCCGGGCGCGCCGCGACCATCGACCTGCTCGACCGCCTGAAGGAGATGGGCTTCAAGCAGTCCACGCTCGCCGGGCTGTCGTTCGGCGTCACCGACCTGCGCATCCCCAAGGAGAAGCAGGACCTGCTGGCCGAGAGCCAGAAGAAGGTGGACCGCGTCGAGAAGAACTACGACCGCGGCATCATCACCGCCCGCGAGCGGTACAACCAGCTGCTGGACATCTGGTCGCACTGCCGCGAGCAGGTGCAGGCGAAGCTCGTTTCCGCCCTCAAGCACGACCGGCGTGACTCGCAGGGCAACGAGCTTGCCCCCGACGCGAAGGAGGGCAAGACGTACCTCAACCCCGTGTACCTGATGATCGACTCGGGTGCACGCGGCAACATCAGCCAGATGCAGCAGCTCGCCGGCATGCGCGGCCTCATGGCCAAGCCCAGCGGCGAGATCATCGAGACGCCCATCCGCTCCAACTTCCGCGAGGGCCTCACGATCCTCGAGTACTTCTCGTCCACCCACGGCGCCCGCAAGGGCCTGGCGGACACGGCACTCAAGACGGCGGACAGCGGCTACCTCACCCGCAAGCTGTGCGACATCGCGCAGAGCGTCATCATCGGCGAGTACGACTGCGGCAGCAAGCGCGGCGTGACCAAGAAGCCGATCTACAAGGGCGAGCAGGTCGACGTGCCGCTGCGTGACCTCATCACCGGTCGTGTCAGCGTGAACGTCGTGAGCGACCCCAAGAGCGGCGAGGTCTTCGCGAACGAGAACGAGATCATCACCGCCGAGATGGCGGTCAAGATCGAGAACGCGGGCATCCACGAGGTGCTCGTGCGCTCGGCGCTCACCAGCGAGAGCCGCTTCGGCTGCTCGGTGCTGGACTACGGCCTGGACATGTCCACCGGCAAGATCGTTGAGCCGGGCCTGGCGGTGGGCATCATCGCCGCCCAGTCGATCGGCGAGCCCGGCACGCAGCTGACGATGCGCACGTTCCACACGGGCGGCATCGGCCAGAGCAGCGCGCAGGACACCGAGCAGCGGGCGAGCAACGCGGGCAAGATCGAGCTGCGCGACTGCAACCCCGTGCCCGTGAAGGACGACGATAACCACGACTGCTGGGTCGTGCTGAAGCGCAACGCCGAGGCGGCGGTGCTCGATGCCCAGGGGCGCGAGCTGGAGAAGTACAAGGTGCGCTACGGCGCGTTCCTGTACGTCACCGACGGCGCCGAGATCAAGAAGGGTCAGACCATCGCCAAGTGGGACCCGCACCGGACGCCCATCCTCGCTGAGAAGGAAGGCTTCGTGAAGTACGTGGACCTTCAGGAGAAGGAGACGTACCGCCTCGAGGACGCCGGCGGCGGCAAGAAGGCCAAGGTCGTCATCGAGCACAAGGGCGACCTGCACCCGGCTATCAACATCGTCGATGCCCAGAGCAACATCCTGGACTTCCACTACCTGCCCGCCCGGGCACGCCTGGAGGTCGAGGACGGCCAGCAGATCAAGGCCGGCCACATGCTCGCCCGCCAGCCCCGCGGCTCGGCTGGCAGCCAGGACATCGTCGGTGGTCTGCCCCGCGTCACGGAGATCTTCGAGGCCCGGAAGCCCAAGGACCCGGCCATCATGGCCGAGATCTCGGGCCAGGTCGAGATCTTCTCTGACAAGCGCAAGGGCAAGATGACGATCCGCGTCAAGAGCGAAGCGGGCCTGGAGAAGGACCATCACGTGCCCAGCGACAAGCAGCTGCTGGTGCACGCCGGTGACTACGTGCAGGCCGGCGACCCCCTCACGGAAGGCCCGCTGGTGCCGCACGACATCCTGCGGATCAAGGGCGAGGAAGCGCTCTGGACGTACATGCTGGACGAGGTCCAGAACGTGTACCGCGCTCAGGGCGTGACCATCAACGACAAGCACATCGAGCTGATCCTCTCCCAAATGATCCGCAAGGTGAAGGTCGAGGACCCGGGCGACACCGACATGCTTCCCCAGGAGGTTGTCGACAAGTACAACTTCAAGGCCAAGAACAGGGAGATGGAGCGGTTCTTCCGCGTGACCGACGTCGGTGGGACCGAGCTCAAGCTCAATGACCTTGTCGATCGTGACTCCATCAAGGAGGCCAACGCGAAGGCGGAGGCCGCCGGCAAGGAAGGCGCCAAGGCCAAGCGGGCACGCCCCGCGAAGGGCCGCACGCTGCTCCTGGGCATCACGAAGGCAGCGCTCTCCAGCGACTCGTTCCTCAGCGGTGCAAGCTTCCAGGAGAGCACGAAGGTGCTCACCGAGGCGGCCCTCCGCGGCGCAACCGACACGCTGGTGGGCCTCAAGGAGAACGTACTGCTGGGCCACCTCATCCCCGCCGGCACGGGCTTCCGCCCTTACCAGGACATCAAGGTCCGGGCCCTGGTCGAGCTGCCCGAGGAGTCCATGGACGACGACGCGATGCTCGAGGAAGCAACCGCCGCGGCCGAGGCGCTGGGCGCCAGCCGCAACGACCCGATCGGTACGCCTCATGTCGAGGTGCTTCCGCCCGGTCGCGGTGCGGATGTGAGCCGGTGACGGGGGAGCACGGCTCTCCGAGCCGTGCCTGAGTCAATGTGCTTTGAGAAACACACCAACACCCGCGCGAAAGCGCGGGTGTTTTTTTATGCGCGATGGTCGGCGATCATGCGCAGGATGTCTTGCACGCCCTCGATCTCGGCGTGCGGACTCACGTAATCCGAGACCTGTTTAAGGCCTTGCGCCGCGTTGGATGGGGCCGCAAACCACGCCACCGCGTCGCGGATGGCCATGTCTCCAAGCGTGTCGCCGATGCCCGCAAGGCGGGCCTTCTCGTAGCCCATCATGGCGACGAGCCGGCGGATGCCGCTGGCCTTGCTGACGTGGGTGAGTTCCAGGTTGATCCACGCGACGGTGTTGGAGACGCGGAGGTTCCAGCCCGACGATGCGACGCGGGACGTGATCGCCGGCTTGAGGCCGAGCAGGAACGCGGTGTCGGGGTGCCAGAGTGAGATCGACGCCGTCTTGCCGGGCTGGATGACGACGCCATTGGGCAGCAGTTCGTGCTCGACCCACTGGGTGCATTCGCGGATGACTGTCATGTCCTGCACCGTGATCGCCGGGTCCAAAAGGAACCGGTTGTCGCGCGGGTCGTAGAGCCACACGCCCATCTCCGCGATGCACGGCACGGCGGAATTGCCCAGCACGCGGCACATCGCCTCGGCGTAGGGCTGCGGGCGGCCGGAGCAGAGCGTCAGCACCGGCAGGTCGCCGCGGGTGATCGCGCGGCGGTTCCACTCTGCGATGCGGGCGAGGGCCGCCGCGTCCATCGGCGCGTGGCTCTCGGGTCCGAGGCAGCCGTCAATATCTGAGATGATGGCGTCGAAGCGCGGGTGGGGCATTGGGGCGTGACTTTACACCCCGTGTGGTCGACGCCGCGTGCGAGCCTGCGCGCACCGTGAACGGCGCGGAATGACGCTCGGTTGCGTGCCGATGTGTTTTCCGGTCATCCACCGCCGGGCGTTGGCGCGGCGGGTGCCGGCTCCTGGGGAGCGGTGGTGGGGGCGGGGGTGCTGGGGATGGCAGCCTCTTCCTGCAAGCGGCGTTGCTCGGCGACTTCACGCCGCGCGAGCTCGGGCAGCAGCTCAATCTTGTACCACCGGCGCCACGCCCCGTACGACCAGCCCAGGTCCACGTCGTTGCCCCACACCTTGCTCGCGAGGCGACGCAGGGCGTAGTGCACTTCGATGTGGTACGTCACAACGACGGCGTCGAGTACTCGGACGACCACACCGCTGGTGATCGCGGCCACCTGCGGGTCAAACGCTACAGCGTTCTCGGAAATCACGGGTTCAAGGTCGGCGACGTACGCCGTCTGGGTGCCCAGCGCGATCCACGCGAGCGCGCCGGGACGGGAACCGCCGCCGGTACCGCCGCCCGACGGGGAAGCACTGGCCTGGGCCGCGGCGAGCCACGGGATGGCCTCGATGATGCCCAGCGATTCGGCGAGGTTCGCAGAGCGGACGAGCGTTGTCTCGCTCTTGCTCTTGAGGCCCTCGTACACGACGAGCTTGACCCGTTCCTCGACGGTGCCGTGCTTGGCGTTGCGCATCGCGAGGCGGGAGGTGGATTCTTCTCGGATGGTGTTGTCGCGTCCAAAGATTGCCTGCCACGCGAGTGCGGCGTCGCCCTCGGGCGTGTTGCTCTCTGCAAAGATGTCGAGCACCGCGAAGCGCACGTCGTCCTGCTCGCGGGCAAAGACATCGACCATGAGCGGGAAGAGCGCGGGGTCGGTGTACTGGCGGAGCTTCAGGATGCCCTCCTGTCGGATGGCGGTGTTCCTGAGCTGCCCGAAGTGCTTGAGGCGGAGCCGGCGGATGTCCTTCTCTGCCTGCTTGCGGGCCTCGGCCTGTGCCTCATACTGCTTGGCGACGTCGCTCGCGGGGTCGATGCCCAGCGACTTCATCCACGCCGGCGCAGCAGAATCGGTCACCCCCGCGGGCCCCTCGTCCTGAGCGCGGGCAGGGATCGCAGTGGTTCCCGCCAACAGCGCGAGGGCGAGGATGGTGCGCGTGCGCCGCCAAGAGAAAGACCCCATCGGTGAACTCCTGTGGTTGGTGCGGGGCTTGCTTGTGGGGCGTTTGCGCCCTCGTGGCCCGCGTGTGGGGCACCCATTGGATGCCGCCATCCCATCAAGATACGCCCGGCATGCCTTCCTTGTTGCGAACAAGCGGGGCGGTGACGGTTTACTCGCCGGACGCCACCGTGACCACCGCCGCGCCGCCGATGATGCCCTTCACCTGTTCCGCCGCCTCACGGCTGCTGAACCGGCCAACCCGTACGGCGTACAAACGCTTGCCGTCCTTCAGGACGGGCACAATCCGTACCTGTCCCTTGCTCGCCACCTTGCGGGCCTGGCTTTGGGCAGTAGAGAGGTTGCTCCACGCACCGACCTGCACCGTGAGGGACGCAGGAGGAACGGGTGTCGGCGCGGCGGTCGCGATCTTTGTCGGCACCACGCCGCGGAGACGGTCGCCGATCATGATGCGCAGCCCGCCGTCATTCGCGACCTGCTCTTGGGCGCGGGCGTACGCCTTGGCGGCATCGTCCTTCTTGCCCATGGCGGTGAGTGAATCACCGGCGTACATGGAGGCGCGGGCCGCGTCGTCGCCCTGGAGTTTCTCACCGGCAATGAGCAGGTGCCGCGCGGCTTCCTCGTGCTCGCCGCGTTCCTGGGCGATCAGGCCCAGCGAGGCGTTGGCCCTGCCAACGACCATGGGGTCGTGACCTTCCGAAATGGGCTTGAGCCAGCGCACGGCCTCTGCGTTCTTGTTGAGCGCCTGCGCAGAGAGGCCGGCGATGAGCATCGCCTCGTTCTTGGCTGCCCCGTTGAGCTTGTCCGCTTCGCGGGTGGACTGCTCCAACGCCGCGGCGTATTGGCCGGTCTCAAAGAGCTGGACCGAAGTCAGGGTTCCACCCCGGGTGCTTCCACCGGATGCCGCACCACTGCCCCGCGAGGCGCACGCCACGAGCGACAGGGCGCACGCCGTCACCACCGTGAAGGCGGCCCACCTGGTTGAAGCAATTGTCCGGCGTGCCATGATTCCTCCGTGAGTTCCGCACCGTTCCGAGCACCTTCCGTGGTGCCGACTTTGGGTGGTGGTCCGGCCTGCGGTGCAACGGTACTCACCCCGCGCCCGCGCGTCCCGCCCGGTTTCTACGCGGAATACCCTTGCTTTCGAATGGCCACGGCTCTCAAGAACTCCGGTTCGGACGCATGCACCGAGGGCATCCGGGTGTTGGCCCGCCCGTCGTTCCTGCCGCAGCAGTCCCGCCCGGACGCTGGGCAGTTCGTCTGGGCCTACCGCATCCGCATTACGAACGAATCGGCGCGGCCCGTGCAGCTCCGTACCCGCCATTGGCTGATTGTGGACGCCGAAGGGCTCCGGCGCGAGGTGGACGGCGAAGGCGTCGTGGGCCAGCAGCCAGTGCTCGCGCCCGGGGAGAGCTTCGAGTACACCAGTTTCTGCCCCATCGAGACCCACTGGGGCACGATGGAGGGGTGGTTCCAGTTCGACTCGATGGATGAGGAGCAGCCGCGGCAGATCGTCGCGCGGGTTGCTCGGTTCTACCTTGTGTCCTGAGCCTGCTGTGAAGGCGGGCGATCGCAAAGGCTCCGTCGGCACCTCTCTTCTCATACGCTGCTGGCTTGCACCCAAGCCGCGAACCAACTTCCCGCCAGCCGCAGCGTTCCGCACCCCGCCCGCACCATGCGCGGCCGGATGCGCCGACATCACAGCACTCTTTCGCGGACCTGCTTGCGCCGGCCCTGAAACGGCGAGAAGGGCTGATTGCGCAGGCGCACACCAAGGCGTTCCGCGCCTTCTCTGGAGCCGCGGACGGTCTTGATGGCGTGTTCGTCGATGTGTACGGCGAAGGCGCGACGCTGATCGTGTACGAGGGCCGGCCCCCGGCCCGCTTCATGCCTGAGCAAGAGGCTCAAGCAGTACTCCGGACGCTGGCACCGCTCGGCGTGAAGGCCGTGTATCTCAAGCCATTTGCCCGAGACCGTTCCCGCATGGGCGGCGTCCTGCCGGAGGTCGTGACGAGCCCGACGCCCGCCGCGGGCGTAGTGCTCGCGGAGTCGTTCGCGGTGCGAGAGCACGGATGGAATCTGGAAGTCCGCCTCTACGACGGTCTTTCCACCGGTCTGTTCCTGGACCAGCGGGACAACCGCGCTTGGGCGCACCACTTCGCGAAGGAACGCATCAGCAAGGCCGGGGCGGCCACCCCGCCAAGCGTGCTCAACACCTTTGCGTACACGTGCGCGTTCTCGGTTGCCGCGGCGATGGGTGGCGCGGTGACCACCAGCGTGGACGTTTCCGCCCGTTACCTGGACTGGGGGAAGCGGAACTTCACCCTGAACGGGCTGGACTCCGCGCAGCACCGCTTCGCGAAGATGGACACCTTCGAGTTCTTCGCGTACGCCCGTCGCAAGCAACTCGCGTATGACCTCATCATCCTGGACCCGCCCAGCTTTGCGACGGGGAACAAGAAAAAGGGTGTGCGGGCGTGGAGTGCGGTGTCGCATTACTCGAACCTGGTGTATGAAGCGGCCGGGTTGCTGAGGCCCGGCGGCACCATCTTCGCGTCGACCAATACTCAGGAGTTGTGCCGCCCTGGTAAGTTCGAGCGGGAGATCGAGAAGGGTCTGGGCGACGAGCCGCGGTGGGTGCGATTACCACCGGCACCGGCAGACTTCGCGAGAGACCGGGAGCGGTTTTTCGCCCGGGCGTTCGTGCCCAAGGGCTGACCGTGGGCGCGATGGGTTGCTTTTGAGGTCTTCCCGGGCTTTGCGCGGGCGGCCGCGGTTCGCTACCCTCGCTCCCCATGCCCGCTGTCCAGCCACGCCGCACGTTCGCCATCATCTCCCACCCCGACGCGGGCAAGACCACGCTCACGGAGAAGCTGCTGCTGTACGGCGGCGCTGTAACGCTCGCAGGATCGGTCACAGCGCGCAAGAACCAGCGTGCGACCACCAGCGACTGGATGGAACTGGAGAAGCAGCGCGGCATCTCGATCTCCTCCACCGTGCTCCAGTTTGACTACACCCCCGCGGGTGCCGACGACCCCATCCGCATCAACCTGCTGGATACGCCGGGCCACAAGGACTTCTCGGAAGACACCTACCGCGTGCTGACGGCGGTGGACGCCGCCGTCATGGTGATCGACGCAGGCAAGGGCATCGAGCCGCAGACGCGGAAACTGTTCGAGGTCTGCAAACGCCGCGGCGTGCCGATCTTCACGTTCATGAACAAGTGCGACCGCCCCACGCGCGACCCGCTCGAACTGCTCGACGAGCTTGAACGCGTGCTGGGCATCGGCGCGTTCGCGGTGAACTGGCCCCTGGGCTCTGGCCCCACGTTCCGTGGCGTCTACGACCGCTTGGAGCACAAGGTGCACCTCTTCGAGCGCACCGGGCACGGGGCGTACACGGCGCCGGTGCAGGTGATGGGCATCGACGACCCGGCGATGAAGGAGAAGCTGGAGCCGGAGGTGTATGACAAGGCCCGCGAAGAAATCGAGATGCTCCACGGCGCGGGCGAGACGTTTGACGAGGCACGCGTGCTCGCGGGCGAGGTCACCCCGGTGTTCTTCGGCAGCGCGATGAACAACTTCGGCGTGCAGCTGCTGCTGGATGGGTTCTTGTCGCACTCTGCTGGGCCCGGACCGCGTCGCGCGGGCGACCGGATGATCCAGCCCGAAGACCCCGCCTTCAGCGGCTTTGTCTTCAAGATCCAAGCGAACATGGACCCGCGTCACCGCGACCGCATCGCGTTTGTGCGGGTCGTCTCGGGCACCTTCACGCGGGAGATGACCGTGATCCACGCCCAGAGCGGCAAGAAGATCCGGCTGTCGAACGCCCAGAAGCTCTTCGGGCAGACCCGCGAGACGGTCGAGGACGGGCGCGCGGGCGACGTCGTCGGCATCGTGGGGCACGACGTGCTCCGCATCGGCGACACACTGACCGACGACCGCACGATCGTGTTCAACGAGATCCCGCGGTTCACGCCCGAGTGCTTCGCGTACCTGCACAACCCCCAGCCGGGTAACTCCAAGAAGTTCCGCCTGGGCGTGGACCAGTTGCTGCAGGAGGGCGTGGTGCAGTCGCTCATGGTGGGCACGGGTCAGGTCAAGACCCAGCTTCTCGCCGCCGTCGGGCCGCTGCAGTTCGAGGTTGTCCAGTACCGCCTGCAGAGCGAGTACGGGGCCGAGTCGCGATTGGACCCGGCCCGCTGGACGATGATCCGCTGGTGGCGGAAGGAGAACGCAGCACCGGACTGGCTGCCGGAGATCGTGACGGACAGCACGCTGGGGTATGACTCCGACAGCCGGCCGATCGCGTTGTTCGCGGACGAGTGGGCCTTGCGCAACTTCACCTCACGCAACCCGGGCCTGGAGCTCGCGACCCTGCCCTTCACCGGCGCGGATTCCGGCGCGGCCCATGCCCGCGCGGAGGAGTAACACGGCCCCGAGCCCTACGCTCGCCCCGTGCTGCCGCTCTTCACTCTTGCCGCGTTCCTGGCCGCGGCGCTGCTGTTCCTGGTGCAGCCCATGATGGGCAAGGCGCTGCTGCCCCGCGCGGGCGGCAGCCCGGCGGTGTGGACGATGTGCATGCTCTTCTTCCAGGCGGCCCTGCTCGCGGGGTACGGCCTGTCCCACGTGCTGACGGGGCGGCTGAAGCCTTTCGCGCAGGTGGTCGTGTTCGCTGCTCTTCTGGTGGGCGCGGTTGCTGTTTCTGTGCGATCCGCGCCGATCCGCGATGTTGCTGCCTCCCAGCCCGAGGCGTGGGTGCTGTTGACGCTGGCGGTGTCGGTCGGCCTGCCCTTTGTCGCCGTCAGCATGGTGAGCCCGCTGTTGCAGCGTTGGTTCAGCACGACCGGCCACCTACGCGCGGGCGACCCGTACTTTCTTTCCATCGCGAGCAACGCGGGGAGCGCCGTGGGGCTCCTGGCGTACCCACTTGTGCTGGAGCGGTGGTGTGCATCGGCACAGCAGTGGCGGGGGTGGGTGGTTGGGCTCGGCTTTGTCTCGGTGTTGCTGGTGGTCGCAGGGGTCACCGCGGCTCGATCCGTGCGCACCGCTGCCGCCGATCAGGCGGAATCGGCCGCGAACCGACCAGCGGTCGAGCCTGAAGCCGCGCCGACGCTCAAGCGCCGCGTGCATTGGTTGTTCTTGGCCATGGTCCCCAGCAGCCTCATGCTGGGCGTCACGCTGCACATTTCCACCGACATCGCCGCGGTGCCTCTCCTGTGGGTTGGGCCGCTGCTGCTGTACCTGGTCTCGTTCATGCTCGCCTTCGCGGGGCGTTGGGCCGGCTCCTCGGCCACATGGGGCCGGGCGCTGCCGCTGCTGGTGCTCCCTCTCGTGGCGACAATCCTCCTGCGGGCCCGCTCGCCCGCCATGGTGCTCATCCTGATGCACATGAGCGTGCTGCTGATCGCTGCAACGATGTGCCACCGGCGTCTGGCGGAGTTACGACCACACCCATCCCGCCTCACCGAGTTCTACTTCGTAATGTCGCTGGGCGGTGTGCTGGGTGGGCTGTTCAGCGCGGTGATCGCGCCGCGGCTGTTCACAACGGTGCTTGAATACCCGCTCATGCTGGCCGCGGCGTGCGCCTTGCGCCCGCAGATGGTGACGGAGTGGCGGGCCCTCTCGCGGTGGACGTGTGTGGAGATTGCCGCGGTTGCGGCGTGCGTGGTCGCCGCGTGGGTCGCGCCGCAGGTTGCGGGCCGCTGGCTGCCGGGGGACTTGGAGCACTACGCCCTTGCCCACGGCCTCATCAGCGTGGGCGTGCCGATGGTGTGCATCTGCCTGCTGCCGCTGGCGGGCGGGGCCGCCCGCTTCGCGGTGGCGGTGGGGGCGGTGCTGTCGGTGGCGACGTACGCAAGCCCGTACGGGGTGGTCCTCGCGCGGGAGCGCACGTTCTTCGGTGTGCACATGGTTGTGGAGCACCGTGGCGTTCACCGGCTGCTGCACGGCACGACGCTCCACGGCGTGCAGGTTGCGCCGGACGTGACGGAGCCTGCTCTGGCCCGTCTGCGGACCATCCCCGGCACGTACTACCACCGATCCGGACCTATCGGCGACGTCATCCGTGAGCTGGGAACGCAGGGGCGGTTCCGCCGTGCGGGGTTTGTCGGGCTTGGCGCGGGCACCATGGCGGCCTACGGGAAGTCCGGTACGCACCTGACGTTCTTTGAGATTGATCCTGCCGTCGCGCGGTTCGCGCAGGACCCATCGCTCTTTACGTTCGTTGCCGATGCCCGTGCGCGCGGTGCCGAGGTGGACATCTCGCTCGGGGACGGTCGGCTCAGCATCGCTGAAACACCCGATGCAACCTTCGACCTGATTGCCGTCGACGCGTTCTCGTCCGATGCCATCCCGGTTCATCTCATCACCCGCGAGGCCGTGGAACTGTTCCTCAAGAAGACCACCGACCGCGGCCTCGTCGCGTTCCATGTCAGCAACCGGTCCTTTGACCTGCCGCCTGTGCTCATCGCAATTGCGCACGACCTCGACCTCAAGGTCGTTCATCGCAGCGACAACCTCGTGGCGCACAGCGAGTCTCTGGAAGGCAAGTCGACCTCGGACTGGGTGGTGATCGCCCGAGACTGGGAGCACCTGGGCACTCTGGCCCGCAACACGATGTGGCAGCGGCCCACAGCTACGCCGGACATGCCGCGATGGACCGACGATCGCTCGGATGTGCTCACTGTGTTCACCGGCTGGTAAGCGGGAAAGTGTCGATACTCCGGTGCTCCGCCTCCCTGCTCTGGCACGGTCATACCACTCAGAGACAAGGGCCGCCGCTGAACACACTGAGGAGCGAGTCGACATCCGTGGTGTCCGGGAAAAGCCCGTCGTTGTTGAAGTCGATGTCGCCGCAGTTGGGGTCGTTGCTGCACGGCCCACCGCTGAAGACGCTGAGAAAGTCGTCGATGTCGGCGGTATCGGGGAAGAGCCCGTCGGCGTTGAAGTCGATCGTGTCGCACGCTTGCCCGCACACGGTCGTGCGGTACTCCGCGAGGAACTGCACGGGCTGGTTGTCCGCGAGCGAGAAGCCGCCGCCGGCGAAAATGGTGTCCGAAGGGTCCACCGCGAGGGCCATGACATACTGGTCCATCCCCGCACCCATGGGCATCCACGCCTCGCCCGCCCACATCGCGACTTTGGACGCGGGGGTCGCGCCGGCGTACCAGAAGTGTCCGCCCGCGATCAACTCCCCAGACTCAAGCCGCGCGAAGCACAGCGGCTGAGCATTGAGGCCCGCGCCCATGGCGTTCCACGCGACGCCGTCCCACCGCGCGACGTGCGCTGCGCTCACCGCGCCGGCGAACGTGAACTGCCCGCCCGCGACGATGTCACCATTCTGAAGGGTGCCCAGTGACAGCACCGTGGCGTTCATGCCCGCGCCCATCGTGCTCCATGCCGTGCCATCCCACTTGGCCACGCGGCGCCGGTTGGCGACACCGCCCGCTGTCACGAACGAACCGCCCACAACCACGCCCCCACCTGGCACCGGCGTCAAGCAGTACGCAATGCCTCCAACGCCGTTCTGTGTCCCGATACCAAGGCTCGACCAGCCGGAGCCGTCCCACTTTGCGATTCGATTGCACGGGAACCCGCCGGCGGTAATGAACATCCCGCCCGCGTAGAGCGTTCCCGTGGCGTCCACGGTGAGCGCCCAGATCGTGTTGTCCGTGCCTGTCCCGAGCGGCGACCACGAAGCCCCGTCCCACTGCGCGATGTTGGAGCATGGCACACCCCCCGCGTGCGTGAACGTGCCCGCGGCAATCAGGTGACCATCCGGGAGCACCGCGAGCGCACTCACTTCCCCGACGATGCCGATGCCCAGCGGCGCCCACACCGTACCGTCCCACGCGGCAATGTTGTTCGCGGGCGTTGCCCCTGCCATCGTGAACTCGCCACCAGCGACCAGCACCGTTGCGAGTGGTCCGGGCCCGTCCGGGTCCCAGCGCGTCAGCGCGAGCACCGCGGTGTTCACGCCGCCGCTCATGCCGGGCACGCCCAGCCACTGGTTGCACTGTGCGGTCGCGCTCGCGCTGGTCATCGCGGCCGCGAGGCAGGTCCATCCCGTGTTCTTGATCAACTGGTTCATGGCAGTCCTTCCCGTGGGCACACCACGGCCGTGCTCCGCACCATGCGATCGGCGGAGCACAATCGTGGCGGCAGAAACGCGAGTACACGCAGAATCACGGAGTATTTCCCACATATATCCGCGCCCGCGCGCGGGCTTTCCCCGACACGGATGTGCGTGAACACGTCCACGCCGGGCGAATCCCTGCTCACGCCGCCCCGCCGTCCGCGCCCGTAGCCTTCCGCATGCCGCACCTGAACTACACCACCGCCGGCGAATCGCACGGCCCCGCGCTCGTTGTCACCGTTTCCGGGCTTCCGTCCGGCGTCTCCGTTGACACCGACTTCATCAACAGCGAGCTCGCGCGCCGGCAGGGCGGTTACGGCCGCGGCGGGCGCATGGGCATCGAGGACGACAAGGCTGAGGTGCTGACGGGCGTGCGGAACGGGCTTTGCACCGGCGCGCCGGTCACGTTCCTCATCCGCAACAAGGACTCACGCCTCGACGACGCCAAACGCACGCCCCCGGTTCACCGCCCGCGCCCCGGTCACGCCGACCTTGCCGGCAGCATCAAGTTCCTGACCAATGACTGCCGAGACGTGCTGGAGCGTGCGAGCGCGAGGGAGACCGCGTCACGCGTTGCCGCCGGCGCACTCGCCCGCTGCATGCTCCGCGAGTTCGGCATCGAGTCGTTCGCGTTTGTGCGGTCGATCCGCGACGCCGCCACCGCTGTTGCGGTATCGCCGGACAACTGGCAGCAGGTGAAGCAGGCCCGCGACTCCAGCGAGACCTACTGCCCGGACGCCGCCGTCACGGCACGGCACCGCGAGATCATCCACGCCGCCAAGCTCGACAAGGACACGGTGGGGGGGCTGGTCGAGGCGCACATCTTCGGCGTCCCCATCGGCCTGGGCAGTTGCATGCACTGGCAGGACAAGCTCGATGCGCGACTCGCGTACGCCGCGATGAGCATTCAAGCCATCAAGTCCGTCGAGATCGGCCTCGGCAAGGACGTCGCGTCGCGCCCCGGCTCGCTCGTGCACGACCCGATCTCGTTCGACCCCGCGCGCGTCATGCACGCTGGTTACCCGAACCACCACCTTGGGTTCTCACGCTCCACCAACAACGCCGGCGGCACCGAGGGCGGCATGTCGAACGGCGAGCCCATCGTCGTCCGTGCCGCGATGAAACCCATCAGCACGCTTCTGCGTGGCCTCCCCAGCGTGGACCTCACGACGGGGCAGTCGCAGCAGAGCCAGTATGAGCGAAGCGACATTTGTGCTGTTTCCGCGGCAAGCGTGGTGCTGGAGAACGTGACGGCGTTCGAAGTCGCCACAGCATTGAGCGATAAGTTTGGCGGTGATTCTTTGACCGAGGTCCGTGCGCAAGTCGCTGCCTACTTGAAACTTGCGTCCACAATCGTGGGTGGACCGCCCGAAGCACGCCTCGCCTGAGCGGCAGGCATGCCCTGAAGTAGTGGTGTAGCGCATCGCCTGAACAGGAATAACTTGCGCAGACACCACCAAATAGCGTTGACGCCCCTCACCACTTCCTGTACCCTTCTGATGTGACAAGACCCGCGCCCCGGCCGGAGAACCGGTGCGCAGTGTGATGTGGGAAAATAGGAGGAGAGTCCTAATGGCTCTTTCGCGAATTGGCTTTGCGGCGATCGCGCTGTGCGGTGCGGCTATGTCCGCGCACGCCACGGTGTGGACGCTCGCGGACCGCAACTCGACGACTGACATCGATGATGCGTCGACGGGCGGCATGACGAACTGGTCCGTCGACGGCATGGATCAGATCTTCCAGCAGTGGTTCTGGTTCCGCGTTGGCCCCGCCGGCCCCGAGCAGTCCATCGACACGCTCAACCGCACCGGGTCCTTCCTGTCGGACACGAACCCCTTCGTCGACCCGCGCCCCGACACGCTCGCGCTGCAGTACACGGACCCTGCGGGCCGCTTCAACATCCAGCCTTCCTGGACGCTCCGCGGCGGTGCCGCCGGCTCCAACCGCTCGGACGTGACGGAAGCGATCGTGATCAACAACCTCACGAACGCCCCGCTCCCCTTCCACTTCTTCCAGTACTGCGACTTTGACCTCGCCGGCAGCGCCGGTGGCGACAACGTCGGCATCCCCGGCCCGCTGCACAACACCGCCATCCAGTCCGACGGCTTCATGGCGATGAGCGAGACGGTGGTCACGCCCCAGCCCAGCCACTACGCCGTGGGCACGTTCCCCAACATCCTGAACCTGCTGCAGGACGGCAACGCCGACACCCTGCCCGACTTCGCAGGCCCTCTCTTCAACGTGGACGGCACATGGGCCTTCCAGTGGGACTTCCTGATCGCCCCCGGTTCCTCCGTGATCATCAGCAAGGACAAGGGATTTGTCCCCGCCCCCGGCGCGTTCGCGCTGGTCGGCATGGGCGCCCTCGCCGCGGCCCGCCGCCGCCGCTGAGCATCCGCTTTCAACGCACTTCAAGGCGCGGAACTCCTCGTGGGTTCCGCGCTTTGTTTTTGCGTCTTTGCTTGTTCCTGACACGGTCTGAACGCCACCCGGGTAGGGTTGCTCATGAAGAACCTCGCGTACTGGCCTT
>DATAKA010000147.1:0-36955 GCA_036261855.1 Phycisphaerales bacterium
GTCTTGGGACTTTCTTTCCTGCCCCCTTCCCGATCGAAAGGGCGGCGGGCGGGATTCTCTGAAGGCAGCAAACGCGCGCAGGCACTCCCCACGCCCCGCCAGTATCGACCACCAGGCCTGAAAATCGTGAAACCCGTGGCCCACACGCCCGCGTGGGCACGACGCCGTTGCAGACGCCCGAACACTCGCCCAACCTGCGTGACTACCGCTCGACGCCGTCCCTCAACGCCAACTGCACGAGTTTGGACGTCAGCGCCGCAAAGTCCATCCCCGTGTGCTTTGCCGCCATCGGCACCAGCGAGTGGCCCGTGAAGCCGGGCATCGTGTTCACTTCCAGCAGCCACGCCTGCCCGGAGGGAGCGAGCAGGAAGTCCACGCGGCAGAGGTGGCGGACACCAATCTCCGCGGCGACTGCGACGGCGCGGCGCTGCAGTTCTTCCCGAAGGCCCGGGGCCAACGCAGGGTCGGGCGTGTACCGCGTGTCATCCCGCTTGTACTTGGCCTCGTAGTCGTAGAACTCCGCCGCGGCCTCGATCTGGATGACCGGGAGCGCCGCGCCGTCGATGATGCCGACGGTCAATTCCTTGCCGCCGAGCACCGCCTGCTCGACCATCCACGCCCGCACCGGGTGCGTCCGGCGGGACTCGAGCACGCCCGCCATCGCACGGTCCCAGTCCGTGCGTTCCCGGCAAATGTGCACGCCCACGCTGCTGCCCTCGTGGATCGGCTTGACGACCGCGGGCAAAGGCACGGGCGGCTCATCGTCCATCACATTGAGCACGGCGGCGGGGAGCGTGGGCACCCCTGCCCGCAGCGACGCGAGCTTGGTGGCGATCTTGTCCATCGCTGTCCGGGCCGCCGCGGGTCGGCAACCGACAAAGGGCTTACCGATTTCTACCAGCACGTCCTGCAGCGGTCCACCCTCGCCCCACGGGCCGTGCAGCACAGGGAAAATGACATCGGCGGCGACGGCGCGGAGCTCGGCCGCGCTCACGCGGTCGATCACATCGCGACGCACCTTATAGCCGGCGCTGACAAGCGCTTCCGCGACGCCCTTGCTGGATTCGAGCGAAACCTCACGCTCGCTGTCGGGACCACCGCCCAAGACGAGGACACGGGTCTGGCCGTTGCTCATCGTTCCCGCCTCCAGACCACGACCTCGCGCTCGATGGGCACGCCGAACTCGCGTTGCACGCCCGAGGCAACCTTTTCCATGAGTTCAATGACGTCGCGGGCCTTGGCGTGCTCTTTGTCCACGACGATGAAGTTGCCGTGGCGGTCGCTGACTTCCGCGCCGCCGACGCGCAGCCCCTTGAGGCCGGCACGGTCGATGAGCAGCCCGGCGGAGACGCGCTTGCCGGCGTCGCCGATGCCCGGGATCGCTTCCCTCAGCGTTGGGTTCTTGAAGCAGCAGCCCGCGGAGTTGGCGTTCAGCGGCTGGCTGGCCTTCTTCGCGTCGTTGATTTCCTTCTTGCGCGCCGCGAGGGCGGTGGGGTCGCCGGGCGTGAGCTGCAATTCAACACCGGTGATGAGGAGGTGGTTGAGCCCGCTGTGGCGGTAGGAGAAGTCGATCTCGCGCCGTTCGAGCACGACGTCCTGGCCCTCGCGGGTCAACGCGAAGACGCGGCGCACGGAGTGTGCAATCTCGCCGTACGCGCCGCCCGCGTTCATGACAACCGCGCCGCCGATGGTCGCGGGCACGCCGGCGAGCACCTCCAACCCGCCGAGCCCAGCGGCGACAGTTTCGTTGATGAGCTTGAAGAGGTGCGTGCCAGCCCCGGCGGTGACAAGACCGGTCTTGGCGTCGATCCTGAAGTCCGAAAGCGAAGACGCCGCAAGTGACACGACCAGATCGTCCACGCCGTCGTCGTGCACGAGCAGATTCGCGCCATCCCCGAGAATGCGGAGCGCGGGGTCCACCGCGAGCAGGGAACGCAACTCGTCTGCGCTTCTCGCGACCGCAAAGCGGCGTGCGGGCCCGCCGATCTCGAACCACGTCTTGATCGGCACGCCGTGCTGGATCGGAACTTCGAGCGTTGCGGGCATGAAGGCTCTTCCTCAGTGCGTTGCTGCCAAAACCGTCACGCCACCGCCCCGGCGGCCTTCGCCGCGAGGAACCCGCGAGCCACCTGCCACACCGGCCCCGCGCCCATTGTGACAACTACGTCGCCCGGACGAACCAGCGTCTGCAGGTGCTCCACGATCGTTTCAAAGGGCGACAGGTGGAGTGCCTTCACGCCCTTCTCCCGCAGCCGCGCGACGAGGTCGTCAGCGGTCACCTTCTGCCGCTCTTCCTCACTGTCCCTGACAAAGTAGATGTGCGGCACGATGACGATGTCCGCCTGGCTGAACGAATTGGCAAACTCCTCGAGCAGGTGACGCGTCCGGCTGTGCTGGTGGGGCTGGAAGACGCAGATCAGCCGTCCTGCCCGCAGCTCGGGCCGCTCCGCTTCACGCAGCGCCCGCAGTGTCACCTCGATCTCCGTGGGGTGGTGCCCGTAATCGTCGTACACCCGCGCCGTGCCGCCGGGCACGCCCCTCTCGCCTAGGAACTGCATACGCCGGTCAATCCCACCAAAGTGCGCAAGGCTCATGGCCGCACGCGCAGGGTCCGCGCCGGCCCATATCGCGAGCACGAGCGCCACAGATGCGTTGAACGCGTTGTGCGCACCGGGCACGATGTTCGTCCATCGCGCGATCGTCATGTGCTGGTGCGAGAGCTGCACGGCGCGCGTCAGGGGATCAAACGTCACCACGTAGTCCGCCTCGGGGGTGAAGCCGATGGTCTCCACCGCGCAGTCCAGCCCGCGCGTCACCTCCCGCCGGTGCGCGCCGTCGTGGGCGATCAGCAGGCGGCCACCCGCCGCCGCGCTGGGAAGCAATCTGGCGAACTGGTGGAACGCCTCGATGACGGCCTCGAGCGTGCCGTACACGTCCAGGTGGTCGGCCTCGACACTGCTGATGGACGCAATGGTCGGGTGGAAGTTGTGAAAACTGCGGTTGAACTCGCACGATTCGGCCACGAGCAAACCGGGCCCGCCCGCCAGCACACCGCGCGGCACAGCGGCCGATCCGAGCCGGAAGCCTGTCGCGCCCGGTGTCACGTCTCTGTCCGAACCAGCGAGGCACCCGTGCAGGAGCTGCGTGCTGGTGGCACCCACGATGACCGTGGGGTCCAAACCGCAGTCGGTGAGCACGCAGCCGAGCATTGCCGTCGTCGTGCTCTTGCCGTGCGTGCCGGCGATACACATACCGGTGCGCCCGAGCATGCACTTGCCGATCGCCTCGGCGTAGAGCAGCACGGGAAGCCCGCGACGCTCTGCTTCCATCCACTGCGGGTGGTCGGGCCGCACCGCCGCGGACGCGATCACGAGGCCGCAGTCCTGCGGCAGGTGGCCGCGTGACTGGTCGAAGTCGACTTCAACCCCCGCGGCTTCGAGCGACTTCGTGAGGTCGCTCTCTTCCTGGTCACTCCCGCACACCACCGCGCCGCGGCCCTTGAGAATCCGGGCGAGCCCGGACATGCCGCTGCCACCAATGCCGATCATCCACACCCGAACGCCATCAACCTCGAACCGGTCCTCGCGAGAGAGGTCGCCCGCCAGCGCCAGCGCGGGCGAAGGCTGCACGCCGCCCTTGGGCTCAACGCCATTGGTGCTGGCTGAGCGGTGAGAACCGAGGGGCAGAGGGCCGTCCGATGGCTGCATAGAGAACCTCGTGACTCGACGCCCCTTGGAAGGAACATCGAGATTGTGGTCGATCGGCCGAACTTCCCTGTCGGCCGCGGTGTGAGCGAGTGTATTGCCGAGTATCGGCACCCCGCCGGGGCGCGCGTGAAACGTGCGGCGGGCTACTTGCCGCCGGTGAGGCCACCGCCCCGAGGGCGCGTCGGCTGCCTTGTCCCGGCGTCCCCCGCGGTGGGCGGCGGCGGCGTGGCGAACATGCTGGTGCCGCCCGAACCCTTCATTTTCTGAAGAGCCTGGACCTCCTCGGACGTCAGTGAACCTCCACGCCCGCCCCCGAAGAAGTACAGCGACAGCCCGACAGCCGCGCCCCCGACCGCCATGGCGCACACCAGCATGACCACGGTGCGTGTCCGCGGGTCCATCCGCTCGATCTGGTCTGCGCTCACCTTGCTCCGTTGCTCGCTGACCCAGTCCTGCGCAGAGTGCACGCGATCGGCGAGCCGCTCCCCCACCGACGGGCCTACCCGGATGCTGGGCTTGCGCCGGCTGGTGACGGCGTAGACCAGATCGTCGATCCAGCGGCCAAAGCGGGCGAAACGGTCCTCGAAGCTCATGGGTGGTCCATCGTATCAGCGGCGGGCACTACCTCGGCAGGTCGCGACCGCGGACGCCGCCCTGCGTCGCCCAGAAAAACAGCGGATACTCGTCGTCTGTGGTGTTCCCCCCACCCACCGGGTACTGCCCGACGCGATCCACCGGCGGATGGAGTGGAGGCAGGTCGGGAGCGTTGGCAAGCCCGCCGGGGATCAGGTCGGCATTGTTATAATCGGTGCTGGTCGCCCGCGCGACCAGGTCACTGATGTCGGCCCTGGATATGGACCCGTCGCACGTCGCGACGTGGACCTTGGCACGCGGGCTGTTCCATCCAGGGGGGCGGTTCTGGGGCGCCTGCACCCCCGGCCGCTTGGTCTGCGTGAAGTCGGCCCGTTCCCACAGGAACACCTTGGCGGAAGGGTTGAGCACGTTGTCGACGGTATTGCCCCGCAGCAGGGTTTCGTCCATGGGCAGCCGATCGCCGGAGAAGTACCGGTCCGGCGTACACCACATGGTGGGCGAGTAGAGGAACGAACTCGGCCAGAGCACCTCGCCGGACATGGACTCAGGGTTCCGGGCGAGCGACGAACGCATGCCGTTGAGTTCCTCGTCGGCCGGGCTGAACATCTCCGGCGGGACGCCGTAGCTGCCCGAAGCACGGTTGAGGAATGAGTACCAATAGAAGGCGAACGCCTCGGTATGGATGCGGGGATCAATCGCGGTGAACCGCCAGACCACCGTCGTGCCGTCGGGCTCGCGGTGGGGAGCGTCGGTCCATGCGATGGAGGGGTCGGGCCAGTTGGCGCGGAACGCGTTCAGGAACGCGCCAGAGTTGTCGTTGGTGTAAATGAACATCACCTGAGAGAGGGACCGCAGGTTGGCGACGCCCACTGTCGCCCGGGCCGTGCGGCGGGACTTCCCCAGCGCCGGCAGCGCGATCGACATCAGCACCGCGATGATGGCGATGACGACGAGCAGTTCGATCAGGGTGAACCCGCGGCGGCCGGGGACGTTCATCGGGGGCTCCTGCTGCGAACACCATACCACAGAGCCAAACGTGATGCCACCGCCTTATTGCGTCGGGACGGCCGCCGGTTGCACCCGTACCCTGCCCCGTGCCGATGCCCGACCAGAACAAGCAGACCCTCCCCCAGTTCCTGCGAAAGCTGGGGTACTACCTGATGGGCATCGCGATCGGCTTTGTCGCGCTCGGGTTTTTTCAGCGGATGAGGCAGTCCGAATCCGCCAAGCGGGCCGAGGCGGACAAGCGGGAGGCCGAGGCTGTGTCCCCCCTGTTCCCGCCACCCCCCACCGCAGCGCCAACCGCCGATCCGACGACGGGCGGTGAAGGTCAACCTCCGAAGCAGACTCCGTAGGCGGAACGGTGCAGTGGACGTTTCGAGCCGCCCCCTCCACACACGACTTGGCGCAAGAAAGAACCGGGCATCCTGCCCGGTTCAGGGGTTGATCGCGTTGTGGTCTTACTCCACGGGCTCAAGCTCGCGTTCGCGGTGGAGCATCTGGGCCTTGAGGCGGGCCAGGATCGAGGAGTGCATCTGGCTAACCCGGCTCTCGGAAAGGTCCAGCGTCGCGCCGATTTCCTTCATGGTCATCGCCTCGTAGTAGTAGAGGATGATGATGAGGCGTTCGGAACGGGAGAGGCCCTTGGTGAGCAGGTCCTTGAGGTCGCGGCGTTGCACATCGCTGACGGGGTTGCTCTGCGTTTCGTCGCGGATCACGTCGATTTCGCGGACTTCGCGACCACCCCCATCGCTCTGGAAGGTGCGTTGGGAGAGGCTGCGGGTCGTGACGGCCTTGCTGTCGCGGGTGAGCTTCTCGTACTCCTCACCGCTCACGTTCAGGAGGCGGGAGACTTCGTCCTGCGTCGCGGGCCTGCCCTCGCGCTTTTCGATCTCCTGCCGGGCCTGGTCCACCTTGCTGGAACGGTGACGCACCAGACGCGGTACCCAGTCCATGCTGCGGAGTTCGTCGAGGATCGCGCCGCGGATGCGCGGGGCGCAGTAGGTCTCGAACTTGACCTTCCGTTCGAGGTCCAACGCGTCGATGGCGTCCTTGAGCCCGAAGACCCCCGCGGACATGAGGTCCTCCACGTCCACCTCGTCGGGCAGGCGGGTGTGGATCCGTTCCGCGTTGTAGCGGACGAGGGGGAGGAACTTCTCCATCAGGAAGTTGCGCAGTTCCTCTGTGCGGGTGCGCTGATAGATCACCCACACATCGTTGATGGGCATCTCGTGGTACTGGGTTCTGACTTTGCTGGGCTCTGCGTGACGAGGGGCTGAACGACCGCGCGCGCCCGTCCGCATACCTGTCCTGGTGACGGCCATGGTCCTCTCCTTAGACCTTCAGATGTTGGTGTGAACGGGCCTTCCCCGAGCCCAATCACACCCTTCGCTGCCTTGCGATGCCGACCGCGCCATCCATGGCCGTCGGCACGTTCAGTATAACGCGGACACGCTCCGTGTGCCGCGCACGTGGAGTTTTCCACCACTTTTCCTCAAGTTTTTTTCTCGCCGCCCATGACACTCGCGACCACCGAGGCCTTGTCTTCCACCGACGGGATTGGGTTCCCGTCCTGGTACTCACCAACGTGTTCCATCACCGCGGCGCGGATCGCCCACCCCGCCAGAAGACCGACCGCAAAGCAGATCGGCAGCACGATGAGTGCGCGCGACAGTGTCGTCGAAGCATCGCCGCCGCTGGCAAGTCCAGAGACCGCGGCCACCGCAAAGCCGGTGAGCCCGAAGATCGCGGCGATCGACTTTGCTTCATCCATGTTCGCTCGTTCCTCGTGCGAATCGGGCAATGCACCACTCCCAGCTCCCCACGCCGATTCATCGGAGCGGGACGAGCGTCGGTTTGGTCCATTCCGCTGTTATTGCTCAAGTGGGAACGCAAGCCGCGAGCCAAGTGCCGGAAAAAATCAAGATTCCGCGGCCGATCGCGCGCGTGCAGACGGCATTACCGGCCCATCAACCGGGCCAGAACGCCGCGGGGCTTGCCTTCCAGATCACCCGCATGGACGCCGGCGGCGTGCGCCAAAGCAACGGCCGCACGACCGAAGTCCTTGGAGATAGAACACTTAGGCTGAAGAACCACCACCGGACCTCGCGCACGAATCGATGCCGGCAACGCGTCATCTTTGCGCAGCCACGCAAGCATGATCGGTTCAAACCCAAGGAACCGCTGGGCCGTACTCGCGATGCGCTGCGACACGGCATGGGCCTCTCGCTCGCCACTGACCTGATTCACAACCAGGGCCACGTTGGGCGCGGGCTGGCCGGGCTGCTGCCCCGATCGAAGGACCTTGATGAGCGCGTACGCGTCCGCGATGGAAGTAGGCTCCGGCGTGACGACGACGACCGCAAGGTCGGCATGACTCACAAAGGTCATCACGCCCTCGTCCACGCCCGCACCGGTATCCACGAGAATCAGGTCGTTGTCCCGCTCCAGGTCGGCCAGCGCATCCAGGATCGCATCACGCTGGACCTGCGGGAGGTTTGCCATCCGCGCCAAGCCCACCGCCCCCGGCACAAGCCGGAACCCGCCGGGGGCTTCGACCGCGATCTGCCGGATGGTCCGCCGGTGGCTCCCCGTCTCCACAATCGTGTCCAGCCGCGTGTGGGGCGAAAGCCCGCACAGCACGTCCGCGTTCGCAAGCCCAAGGTCCGCATCCAGCAAGGTCACCCGGACGCCGCGCTGCGCGAGCGCCGCGGCGACGTTCACAGCCACGGACGTTTTCCCGACGCCACCCTTGCCGCTCGTGATGGCGACAACGGGCACCCCACACGGGCGGATCGCGACCCGGGCCGGGGGCGCGCCGGCGTGCGACCGCACCTGCGCCGCAACATGCGGGGTTGCCGGTGGCTTGGGGGCAGGTGTGTAATAGGCATTGGACGTCGCCGGTGCTGCAACCGGCGCCGTGGAAGCGACCAGCCCCTGCTGGAAGTTCGCAACAATCTCACGCAGCCGCTGAGCCTGGTCCTGCGTCGGCTGGATCGAGACAAAGGGCGATTGGGAGCGTGAACGATCGACCCGGGCCGGCGCATGGGCCAGCGGTGCGGGGGGCGGGGGCTGCGTTGTCGACGCGTTCATCCCCGGAGTTCCCCTTCAACGACAAGGCGTGCGAGCCGCTCACCCTGGGCAAGCTCGATGTGGTCAGGCACTTCCTGACCCGTGGTCAGGTACGACAGCCGGAGCCCCACCTTTGCCACCACATTCACCAAACTTCCGAAGCTCACAGCCTCGTCGAGCTTGGTGAACATGAGCGATGTCGGGCTCAGGGCTGCGAACCGCTCCGCCGCAGACACCTGCACGGCCTCGGCCTGCCCGGCGCTCAGCACCAGGTGCGTTTCGTGCGGCTGGGCTGCCCTGATGAACGACGCGAGTTCCTCCACCCGCTGCGAGTCGTGCTGCGACCGCCCGGCGGTGTCAATCAGAATCACGCCGCACTCGCTGAGGCCGTCGCACGCCGTACGCACTTCCTCCGGCGTCATGGCCACCTTGAGCGGGATATTGATGATGCTCGCGTACGTCCGCAACTGCTCCACCGCCGCGATGCGGTAGGTGTCGCTCGTCACCAGCCCCACAGACTGGCCGTGGCGCAGCTTGTACGCCGCAGCCAGCTTCGCGATCGTGGTGGTCTTGCCGACACCCGTCGGACCAACGAGCGCGATGGTGAGCGGCCGGGTCGTCGCAACGCCCTCGCTGGTCGTTGTGCGGAGCCCACCCTTGGTCATCGTGCCAACACAAGGCAGCATCGCCGACAAGTGGCGCACGAGGCACACCCGGGTAATGTCGCGGTCCGCGAGTTCATCCGGAGAAAGTTCATCCCGTACCTTCCCGATGAGCGACTCGCCAATCTCCGGCCGCACTCCCGAGTCCTGCAGGCGCATGCTCAGGTCCAGCAACGGCTCACCCAGTCCCACAAGCGAGAGCCCACCAAACGGGGCTGTGGAGCGCGATTGCGTCAGAATCTGCCCCACCATGCGGCGGATCGAGCCAAGCTCATCCCGCAGCGCGTGCATAGCTGCATCGTCGGTCGGCGCGGGCTTCACGCGGGTCGCGAGCGGGTGCGAAGCCCCCCCCCCACCCCCACCACCGCCGCCATTACCCCCACTCCCACCACCAACTCTCGACGGCGCCTGCGGCTGAACCCGCGTCACGATAATGCCCCGGTCGTCGGATTCTTCGGTCATCCGCTCGGGCGGTGCCTCGGCAACCGCCGTGGACCGCGCGGCCACATTGGACGCACCGATCGTCGAGAACCCGGCGGGAGTGAATTCTTCCGCCTGTGTGGGCGTGCTCACGCGCGACGCAGCCAGACTATTGGAAGGCACCGCGGCCTTGATGCCCGGCCCGCGCGCGACCGCGCTGTCCGCCGCAGTGATCTCATATTCCTGGTGCCCACCCACGCCCAGCACCCCACCGACCTGATAGGCCCGTGTGTGCAGAATGACAGCCTCCTTGCCAAGGTCCTTCTTGACCTCGGCAAGTGCAGCAGCCATGGAGCGAGCGCGGTAGGTCTTGAGGTTCATGGCCCTCCTTGGCCTCTGGCGAACCGTGCGAGCCGCCGGCATCCTGCGGGCGGTGGCGTCATGGTAGCGAGTTTGGTGAAAAGTGCAAGTGAAGCTGTTGTAGGGCTGTGATTTCGGAGCAAAGCCACTCAGATATTCCGGACATCACCCGATTCCATTCCATTCAGGCCGCCACTGCGCGGGCCTCCATCGCCTCCGCGAGTTGTGGCGGTGGCATGATGAGAGCAACGGACTCCACCTCCACGCCCTGCACCACCTCGTTGTACCCCAGCACCGCAACCCCGGGGACCTGCTGCTCAAGGAGCTGCCGCACCACCGCCCGCACCTGCGGGGAGGCCACAACCACGGGCGTCAGCCCTCGGCTCGTCACCGGCACGAGCCCGTCCGACACATGCGACGCGATCAGGCTCGCGATGCGGCTGGGCATCGTCACCGTCGTCCCCGCGGCTCCCCGGTCGATGAATCCCGAAATGATCTCTTCGAGCGACGGGTCGAGCGTCACGCAGGTCAGCTTGGGCGGCCCGCCCGCGTCGCTGACGGCGTACTGCTGGCAGATAGTTCGCCGCAGAGCATTGCGGACATACTCCGTGAGTACTTCCAGGTCCTTGGTCTTGGGGCCCCACTCCGCGATGGTCTCAAGGATGGTCTCCAGATCACGGATCGGCACGCGCTCCCGCAGCAGGTTCTGCAGGATCTTCTGGAGTTCCACGGGCTTCAGGATCGTCGGGATCGTGTCCTCGATGATCTTGGGGGACTTCTGCTTGAGCTGCTCGAGAAGGTTGCTCACCTCGTCCCGGGTCAGGAGCTCGTCGGCGTGCTTCCGCACGACCTCCGTGATGTGCGTCCCGACGACGCTCGTCGGGTCCACCACGGTGTAGTTGAGCATCTCCGCCCGGGGCTTCATCGCCGGCTCGATCCACCACGCGTCAAGGCCGAAGGCCGGCTCCTTGCCCTTTTCACCCTCAATCGGCGCGGACGCCAGCCCCGAGTCCATCGCCAGGAACCGCCCGGGCTTGACAACCCCCGACGCGACCGCGTTGCCGCGCACCTTGATGCGGTACTCCGTGCTGGGGAGCTGCATGTTGTCGCGGATGCGCACCGGCGGCATCACCAAGCCGATCTCGACCGCGAGCTGGCGTCGGATGGCCGAAATGCGGTCCAGAAGATCGCCGCCCTGGCTCGTGTCCACCAGCGGCACGAGCGCATACCCCACTTCCAGCTCCAGCGTGTCCACCTTCAGCAGGTTCTCGATGGGCGGCGGCTCGGGCTTGGAGTGCACCTCGGTCGCGGTGGCAACCGCGGCCTGCTCCTCACTCTTCTGCGTCCGGCCCATCGCCCACGCAACCCCGGCGATGCCCGCGGCGGTCACAAACAACGGGATCGAGGGCAGGGGCGTGAACGCCAGCAGGCACAGGAAGCCCGCCGTGATGAACAGCCCGCGGGGCTGGCTGGACATCTGGTCCGCGAGCTGCGTGCCCAACTGCTCCTTGCTGCCAGACCGTGTGACAATGAGCGCCGAAGCGATCGAGATGACAAACGCGGGGATCTGGGAGGTCAGGCCGTCGCCGATGGTGAGCTTCGTGAACGTCTCGGCCGTCTGCCCCGCGGGCCAGCCCCGGGCGATCATCCCAACGCCGAAGCCGCCCAGCACGTTGATGGCGGTGATGATGAGACCGGCAATCGCGTCGCCCCGGACGAACTTGGACGCACCGTCCATCGCGCCGAAGAAGTCCGCCTCCTGCGAGATCTTCTCACGCCGGCGGCGAGCCTCCGTCTCGTCGATCAGCCCCGCGTTAAGGTCGCTGTCGATCGCCATCTGCTTGCCGGGCATCGCGTCAAGGGTGAAGCGTGCGGCAACCTCGGAGATGCGCGTGGCACCCTTGGTGATCACCACGAACTGCACAATCACCAGGATCAGGAAGATAACGATGCCCACGAACAGGTTGGAGCCGGCGACAAACTCGCCGAACGCCATGATGACGTGCCCCGCGACCGCCGCCGCGGCCTCCGGCGTGTCCGCGTCCGCCGTCAGGATCAGGCGGGTGGAAGCAATGTTCAGGACCAGCCGGAACAGCGTGGTCGCCAGCAGCAGGCTGGGGAACACCGAGAACTCCAGCGGGTCATTCATGTAGATCGTGGTGAGCAGCACCACCATCCCTATCGCGATGTTCAGGCAGATCAGCACGTCCATCACCGCCGGCGGCACCGGCACCAGCAGCACCGCGAGCATGAGGACAAACGACACCGGCACGATGTACGACCGGTACGCGGCAAGCGTGTGCATCCACGCCGGCAGGTTGGACTGCGGCGCACGGACCGCCGCCGCGACCGGGGACGGCGCGGGACGCTTGCGGGGGGCTTTGGGGGCGGGCGGTGGCATGGGGGATCGTCAACAAACAATGAGAAAAGGCCCATCACGCGGCCGGCACGGCCTCCTTCTCGAGGCGGTAGACGTAGGCGAGAATCTCGGCGATGGCCTGGTAGAACTCCGGACGGACTTCCTGACCCACCTCAACCTCCGCGTACAGCGCGCGGGCGAGGGGAGGTCGCTCAACCATCGGCACCCCATGGATCGCCGCGACCTGCCGGATGCGCATCGCCATGAAGTCCACACCCTTGGCAACCACGCGCGGCGCGGTCATGGTCTCTGCGTCATACTCGATGGCGATCGAGTAGTGTGTAGGGTTCGTTACCACAACGTCCGCCCGCGGCACAGCCGCGCTGACCTGCTGCATGGCGATCTGCCGCATCATCCGCTGGCGACGGCCCTTGAGCTGCGGGTCGCCCTCCATGCTGCGGCGCTCGTCCATCACCTCTTGACGCGTCATCTTCAGGTCCTGCGTGTGCTGCCAGCGCTGGTAGAAGTAGTCGACAAGGCCAACCGCGAGCAGCAGCAGGAGAAGCCACAGGGCCAGCCGCACCGCCATCTTGGCGATGGCGTACATGCCCGTCGCCGCCGTAAGGCCGGGCAGTGTGGCGACCTCGTCCACCACACCCGTCAGAAAAGCGTACCCCACCCATCCAATGACGATCAGCTTGAGCACGCTGATCACGGTCTTGATGACGTTGCGACGCCCGACGATGTTCTGCACACCCTTCGCAGGGCTCAGCTTGTCCAGCCGCGGCATCAGCGGCTGCAGCGTGAGCATGAAGCCCACCTGCCCAAGGTTGATCAAGAGCGCAGCGAGAAAGATGAGCCCCAGGATCGGCGTGATCGCCGCCACGCAGGGCCACAGCACCTCCCGCGCAATCGCGGGCAGCGTGGGCGCCGTCAGGGCAAACGCACCCTCGGCAAACAGCCGCTTCATGACCGTGGCCATCGCCCGCACGAGCCCGCCGCCGAACACCACCAGCACCAAGAGCGCCGCCAGCAGGTCCACGGCGGCGGAGAGATCTGCGCTGCGAACGACCTGACCCCGCTCCCGCGCGTCCATCAGCCGCCGCTCACTCGGCAGTTCTGTCTTTTCGCCCATGTCCTCAGCCATGCGGCGCCTCCATACCGGCGACCCAGCGCTGCGCCGCGTTGATGGCGTCCTCGACGCCCACCGTGATCGGCTCGCGTGCCGCGTAGATGCCCATCGCGAGCATCGCGATACCACCCATGAGCTTGAACGTGAACCCCACCGACATCATGTTGAACGCCGGGATGGTCTTGCCCAGCACGCCCAGCACGACGATGAGGAGCAGCACAATGCCGACGACGGGCAGCGAGACGCGGAACGCCAGCTCAAAGCCGCTCGCCAGCACCGCGACCAACGCGTCCAGCGGGGCGTGAGCGGGGCTGATCGTGCCCGGTGGCATCCGCTCAAAGGACGCGAGCACCGCGGCGTACAACGAGTCAATCCCGCCCAGCGACAGGAAGATGCCCATGCCGATGAAGAAAATGAGCTGCCCCATCACGTCCGTCTCGGTATCGCTCTCGGGGTTGTAGACCCGGGCGAGCCCCATGCCCATCGTCATGCCGGCGACGAGGCCCGACATCTCGAGCAGCAGCACCGGCAGCGCGCCGATCGCGCCGATCGCCAGGCCGATGAACGCCTCCCCCGCTACCGCCGCCGCGACGCCGAATATGTCGTCGGGAACGGCCCGGACATCAACATCGAGCATCGGGTAGGCTGCGGCGCCCAGCATCATCGCCAGCATCGCGCGGAACCGCATGGGCGTGCCCGTGCTGGCCAGCAGCGGCGTGAGCACGAACAGCCCGGCCACGCGAAAGACCACCAATGTCCACGGCACGGTGTGGTGGAGGATCGACGTGAAACTGGAAAGGGAGTCTGCCACGGCGTTACTGGAGGCTCAGGAGCGAAGCGGCGTACTCGACAAGCTTGAGCGTGATCCACGGGATGAGGATGATCGCCGCGAGGATCATCACGACGATTTTGGGAACAAACGAAAGGGTCTGGTCCTGAATGGAAGTGACCGACTGGACGAGGCTGATGGCCAGCCCCACCACGATCCCCGCGAGCAGGATGGGCGTGGCGATCTTGAGCGTGATGACGAGCGCGTCGCGTACAAGGGTGATGGTTGATTCGTCGTAGTGCAAGGCGGACGCTCCTTTCTATGGTGAGGCCGGAGTCAGGCCGGGCGTGCGAATGTGATCCCCGCGTGCGCAAGCTCGCGCAGGAGCGGGGCGTGGATGGCGTACATGTGCCCCGAGAGCACTTGGGTGGTGAGGGCCGCGACCTCCGGCACGGGCTGCGCGAAGCTCGCCATGAGCCCCCCCACCACCAGCGTCCAGCCGTCCACAAGGACAAACAGCAGCAGCTTGAACGGGAGACTCACCATCACCGGGGGCACCATCATCATGCTCATCGAGATGAGCATGGTGCTGATCACCATGTCAATCACCAGGAACGGCAGGTAGACCTTGAACCCCATGAGGAACGCGACCTTGAGCTCGCTGAGCATGTACGCCGGGATGAGCGTGACCATGTCCACGTCGCTGCGCTTCAAGGTCTCCGGCGTGGACGTGTCCACGCCGCGCTGGTTGAGGATCATGTACAGGCTCGACCAGTTGCCCGTCGCCTCGATCTGCGCGAACATGAAGTCCCGCACCGGCTGCTTGGCCCGGTTCCACAGGTCGTCGTAATCACGCACCTCGCCCGCGCGGAACGGCTCGATCGCCTCGTTGTTGATACGCGAGATCGTCGGCGACATCACGAGCATCGTCATGAAGAGGGCGAGCGCCGTGATCACCTGAGGCGGAGGAATGCTCTGCGTGCCCAGCGCCTGGCGGAGCAGCCCCAGCACGATCAGGATGCGCACGAAGCACGTGCACATCAGCATGATCGAGGGCACCAGCCCGATCACCGTCAACACCACCAGGATGTTGATGGCGGTCGAAAGACCGCCCTTCTGGTCGCCCCCGGACGAGCCGCCCGCGCCGTTGCGGCCCGGCAGGGCGTTTGCCGCTGAATCGAGCATCGACAGCGGATTAAGCGCGCTGGCTTCCTTGGGGGTGAGTGTTTCGGACGTTGCCGCGGCCGGGGCAGGCGCGGCGTCTGGGCTGGGCGGCCCCACCTGCGCGTGCGCAGCAGGAATGTAGAGCAAGCCGGCGACCAGCCACGACGCAACCGCGAAGATGGCCCAAACGTTCCGGATCATCCGACAAACTCCGTCCGCTGCTCCTTGGGCCTGGCCGACGCGGAAGCCGGCACCGCAGCCGGTGTCCGCACCGGCGCCTGTTGCTCCCGCATCACGGCAAGCCGCGACCGCAGCACCGACGCCGGAGCGGCGGCGGGTGGAGCAGACCTCGGAGCTTTGTCGTGCGTGCGCTTGGGCGACGGCTGCGTCTTTCCGCTGACAGGCCGGGCGGGCGCCAGCGTCCGCTCAGCCGCGTCGTCCTCGCTAGCGAGCATGCGTTGGAACTTCTCAGCCATCGCCGCCTGCTCGGCCCCACGCACCTTGAGCAGCACGGACGCAACGTCCTCGGGCTCGCTCAGTTCCGCGATCAGGTTCATCGCCCCGCCGCCGCGACGCAGCGCCTTCCCGGCGGACTGGCAGACGAGCAGGATGCGTCGATCAAACTTCAGGACCACCAGGGATTGCCCACCGCCCATCGGGTACCGGGCGAGCACCTCAAGCAATCCACTGGGCGCACGAGCCCCCGCGACCAGTGTCGACGGGAGCACACCCTTCTTCGCAAGCTGCTTGAAACCCAAAGCGCACCCGGCCACCAGCACCAGCACCGCGGCGAGGGCCCCGCCCGTGCGGAGGGCTGCGGAACCCAGCGAAGTTGGCGTCGTCGAGGTCTGCGCAGATGGTGCGGCCGCGACCGGCTTGCCCAGCGGCTTGTCCTCGATCGACTGACCGCACGCCATGCTGGATACGACCGCCAGTACGCCGCAAGCGAGCCATATATATGGAAGGGGACGTCCACGCATGGTGCGAGTTCTCTGTGGATCGGGTCAGGCCGCGCCCTTGTCGCCGGCCTCGGTGGCCGGGGCGAGGACCTCGTTGATGCGCACGCAAAAGTTGTCATTCAGCACCAGCACCTCGCCCTTGGCGACGTGCCGGTCATTGACGTAGACATCCACCGGGTCGCCGGCGAGCTTGTCGAGCTCGACCACCGCACCCTCCGAAAGCCGCAGCACATCCTCCACCAGCATGCGGGTGCGCCCCAGCTCGATCTTCACGTTGAGGTGCACGTCACCCAGCAGTTCCATCGCGTGGGCCTGCGCCGGGTTCAATACACCTTCAAAGTTGGGGAGATCCAGAGCCTGCGGGCCTGGGGCGGCGGTCGCCGGAGTCGGCTTGTTGACCGCGCTCGCAACGGTCGCACCCATATCCGTCAGGTCGGACAACGCCGACTTCGCGGCGGCAAGCATCGCCTCTGCGTCGGGCTGGTTTGAGTTTTCTGGCGTCTCGGCCATCCTGGCCTCCTTGCTGGCATGCGCGGAATCCGCGCGGCAACGCCCGCAATCCTTGCGGGAGGATGGAGAATCGGCGCACGGGCGTGCGTCACGATAGAAATGAAGCGAATGAACGCCAGGGGAGTTCGTCCGACGGCGGAACTTGCGCACAAGCGGCGATCACTCAGCCGGGAAGCCGCGGCACTTCGGGACCATGACCTTCACGATCCGGTCCTTGTCCTCGGCGTCCTTTTCAACAAAGGAGTTGAGGAGTACATAGAGCTGCCGGTTCAGGGTTTCCAGACCCGGCTCGGTGAGCTGGGCGTGAGGTGCCCGACGGAATAGGAGCGACACCGCTTCCTTCACCTCGGCGGCACGCTTGGACAGCGTGTCGGTCACCAACTGCTCGTCCTTGGTGCGGACCTTGAGCACAATCGACGTGTCCCAGATATAGGCACGCCCGCTCTGCATGTTCTGGAACTTGTCCTCCACGAGGGGCACCTCGGCAAACTCCTCCTCGTGATGCTCTTCCACCGCCGCAACCTCGGCAGCAGCCTTCTGCGGCCCGGTCATGCGCGCAATAAAGAACACGCCCGCGCCCTCGATGGCCATGACGACCACGACGGCCCCGAGCATCTTGACGGGCAGCCCCTTCTTGGGTGCATCTCCAGCACCGGCCGAAGCGGCTTCGCCTTCCTTTTTGTCGGGCTTGTCGGACATGGTGGGTCTATCGGCGGCCACGGGCCCCTGGTGCAGGCAACAGCGCGCGACGACGTGTTATCCGACGCGGTTCACGCCGCCTTGCGGATCGGGAGCGGCACCGGTCCCAATGCAGCATCAGGAACACGAACCCCCACGGCCGAACGGCTGTCCCTGTAGCCGGAGACAATCGTGCAGATACCCAGGAATGCGGTGGCCGAACACGCGGAAACCGTCCACACGTTGATTGGCACCCCCGGCAGCAGCCCCAGCATGTGCACGGCCGAAACGCAGAGGGCAACGAGGCCCAGAATGGTGCGGGTCATCGCCGTCGACTCGCTGCTCCGCCGCCCAAGGCGTTCATGGAGCGAGAGCACCTGGGCGAGCCAGAGTGTGAAGGCGACCGTCACCGCGCTGCCGATGAGGAGCGTCGTGATGAAGATTGCATCTGATACGGCGTTGGGCATGGCAAGAGTCCTTCCCGGGTTTATCGGCCCGCGCACAACGGGAGTTCAGTGGTGGCTCCTCACCGCTGTCGTGCTTCTGGGCGGTTGTGCCCGCAACCACGTCGGGAAAGAGCACCCTCGACAAGGGGATGAGATCATGGTGGCCGGGCGGATGTTCCACACCGGTGTGCCAGTCGTGCTCTGGACGGACGTCGGTGGCTACGACGCGTACCGCGTCGAACGGCGCTTCGTTCCACCTGAAGAGGCGTCCTGGGAAGCGTCCGCTAAAGCCGGACTTGGGACGCCCAATCGGTACGGGGTGCGAAAGTCAACGCTGACCGAGGAAGAGCAAGACCGAGCCCGGGCGGGGCAGTGGACGCTGGAATCTCTCAGAAAGGTGGTGAACCAGTTTGTAATCCACTATGACGTCGCTGGCACGAGCCGGAACTGCTTCCGGGTGCTGCACGATTTTCGCTGCCTGTCCGTCCACTTCATGATCGATCTGGACGGCACGATTTACCAGACATTGGACGCCAAGGAACGGGCGTGGCACGCGGGGGAAGCGAACGACCGGTCCGTGGGCGTCGAAATCGCCCAGATTGGGGCGTACCCGATCGGCGAAGCCGAGAAAGTGCTTCCGCAGTGGTACGCGCGTGATGCGTTCGGGACCCGCATCACGCTCCCTGCACGCTTGGGGGATGGCGGCGTCCGCACGCAGGGATTTGTGGGTCGACCCGCGCGGGATGAGGCCATCCGCGGCGTGCTCCACGGGCGCGAGTATGTGCAGTACGACTTCACGCCCGAGCAGTACCGGGCTCTGAGCCACCTGACGGCGGCGCTGCACTCCGCGCTGCCGGGCATTCGATTGGAAGTACCGCGCGACGGCGATGGAAAGGTGCTGACACGAGCGCTCTCTGCCGAGGAACTGGACGGCTTTTCCGGGCTCCTGGGGCACTGTCACGTCACAGCGAACAAAGTGGATCCGGGCCCGGCGATGGACTGGGAAAAGCTGTTAACTGGGGCGGAGCGTGCCCGCTGAGAACCAGCCGCGGGCCGGGCCTTTCAAGCGGGTTCGATGGATAACCGCCGTGTGGTCGGTTGTTTAAGTGTTGTACCTCGATCTCAGCCTCATGCCATAGGCGGCGTCGATGACAACGATCGCAGGAATTTAGGTCCTGTAACCACGAGAGTTTTATTTTTCTCGTTGCGGTTCTCCTGCGATCGCGTTATGCTCGGCGTGGCTGGGTGAACAACTCGGCTGAGGAGATGAGGGACATCGCGCGGCTGTTCTTGTTGCGCTGTGGACCCCATCAACATCCTGTTCGTCCCATTGGTGCGAGTTCTTCGTTCTGAACTTCACTTGATGTGGCTTTTTGCTTCCGCAGCACCGTCCCGGTGCCGTGAGAGGTTTGTGGTGTGGCATGGATTCTGACCCGCGTGTGTGACGCGGGCGGACCGGGCCGACACGGACGCTGCACCCAGAGACAAGACTGTCGGAGTCCTTGTTAGGAGAGAGAGAAATGAAGAAGGTCCTTCTTGTGGCGGCTGTGCTCGCCGCGGCGGCTGGCGCAGCCAACGCCGACGTGACGCTGAACCTCGGTAACGCCAGCCTCGCGGGTGGTCAGTTCATCAGCGGCACGACCGGCCTCACCGGCACCCTGACCGGCATGACGATTTCGTTCGACTTCCAGCCCGACGCCGCGGCGCAGACCGCTGGCTCGTGGGCTGGCGATGCGATCCTGTACGTTCAGGGTCCGGACCTGAACGACGCCGAGTGGGGTGGCTTCAACCTCTCCTTCGGCGGCTTCGATGAAGGCGTGTTCAGCTTCGACGGCCCGATCTCGGCTCCCCCCGGCATCTACGGTGACAGCCAGACCGTCAGCAACGCCACGCCCCCCTCGGGCGCGGGCACCTGGTTCATCGGCTTCGCGAACGGCTGGGGCTCTTCCCCCGCTGTCCAGTACAACAACATCTCCGTGACCCTGCACGGCGTGAACGTCCCGACCCCCGGCGCCATGGCGCTGCTGGGCCTGGGCGGCCTCGTTGCCACCCGTCGCCGCCGCTAAGCGGTGACCAACGCCCGCGTGTCAACGACCACGCGTGCTTTGCAGTTCAGCCTCACGACCGCCCCGGACTGACCCCCGGGGCGGTTCTTATTTCAGAGTCATGCGCGCATGCGCGTCACGCACGCATGCACCGCTCGGATCGGGTACATTCCGGGCATGCAACACATCATGCTTCTTGCGGCGGTGCTCGTGCTTGGCCTTGGGCTCGTGGCGTGCGCGGGGCCGGGGCGCGGCGCTGGCCATGCGGGCCGGTTCGCGATCGCGATCCACGGCGGGGCGGGCGTGATCGACACGGACACGCCGCCGGAGAAGCGGGCCGCGTATGAGTCGTCGCTCCGGGCGGCGCTCACGATCGGGCGTGACGAGTTAGCACGCGGCGGCACCTCCCTCGATGTTTGCGAGAAGGTCGTGCGGTTCCTGGAAGACGACCCGCTGTTCAACGCGGGCCGCGGCGCCGTCTACACCGAGCATGGCACGCATGAACTCGACGCGTCGGTCATGGATGGAGCGACGCTGGGCTGCGGCGCGGTGGCTGCGGTCCGCACGGTCAAGAACCCAATATCTCTCGCACGGCTGGTGATGACACGGACGCGTCACGTGATGCTCATCGGGGACGGTGCGGAGAAGTTCGCGGACGAGGCAGGCGTGGACCGCGTGCCCAACACGTACTTCGACACGCCCCACCGCTACGAGGCGTTGCAGAGGGCGCTGGAAGAACGCCGACGCGAAGGGAAAACGAGCGACTCCGGCGCGGGCGGGCTGACCCGTTCGTGGCACGGGGCCAAGCCGCACCATGCCTCTGAGTACCGCGGCACCGTGGGGTGCGTGGCGCTGGACACCCACGGGAACCTGGCGGCGGCGACGTCGACCGGTGGACTGACGGCAAAGCGTTGGGGACGGGTGGGCGATGCGCCCATCATCGGCGCCGGCTGCTACGCCAACAACGCCACGTGCGCGGTGTCGTGCACGGGCACCGGCGAGGAGTTCATCCGGCATGGAACCGCTCGCACGGTGAGCGACCTGATGGAGTTCCGCGGCGTGAGCCTCAATTCCGCCGCGGATGAGGTGATCCACAAGCGGATGACCAGGGACGACGGCGGGCTCATCGCGGTGTCTCATACCGGGGAGATCGCGATGCCCTTCAGCACGAACGGCATGTTCCGCGGCGCGGCGGACAACTCGGGCCGCTTTGAGGTTGGCATCTGGGAAACGACCGGAAGGTGATTGCACGGACAGGTGAACCACGAACGCACGAAGGACGAGCATGGCTGAAAACGGGAAGAAGAGGTTGGCGATGATGAAGGCATCGAGGCAGGCGGCATCGAGGCATCGAGTGCATTCACTGTTTGTTCTTGGCTGTGTGCTCATGGTCCAGCTGTGTGTGGGTTGTCGTTCCGCGCATCGCGGGGCAGGGCACCTCCTGATCTGCGGCGGGGGCATGAAGGACACCAACGCGGCGGTCTACGGGCGTCTCATGGAGTTGGCAGGCGAGGGGGCCACCATCGGCGTGGTGCCGACGGCGACAGGCGTCGAGAACCCCGGCGCGGCGACTGTGCAACTTCTGAAGACGTACGCCAAGCCCTCGCAAACGGTGGTGCTGCTGCCGTTGACGAAGGATGACGGCGCAAACGCGGACAAGCCCGAAGTGGCCGACCAGATTCGGGCGTGCCGCGGTCTGTGGTTTGTGGGCGGCGACCAGTCGCGCATCACCGCGGTCTTCCGTCCGCCGTACCGGCTCGCGCCGACGGTGCCGGGGTTCGTTGAAGCCGCACCGCCGACGGGGCACACCCCTTCACTCGCGTACGAGGCGACGCTCGATGTGCTCCGCGGCGGCGGCGTCATCGCAGGGACGAGCGCCGGCGCTGCGATGATGTCGAGCCCCATGATCACCGGGGGCAGCACGGAGGGCGCACTGAACCATGGTGCGGTCTGGTCCAACGACCCGACGGAGGAGCAGGGCGTTGGCCTCGCTTCGGGCATGGGGTACTTCCCGTACGGCCTCCTTGATCAGCACTTTCTGGAACGCGGCAGGCTCGGACGTTTGCTAGTGGCGATGCACGCGGCCGACATCCACAACGCGTGGGCCATCCGCGAGAACGGCTGCCTGGAAGTTGATCTTGCCACCGGGCGCATGCGGGCCATCGGGCCGTACGCGGTGGTGCACGTCCGGCTGCCGAAGGGCACCCGGCCAGATGACGGCCACATCCCCAATGTGGAACTCATGCCCCGCGAAGCGTGGGAAAAGGTGCAACTGGGCGACTGAGGTGCTCGATTGCGGCCGCGAGTCACGCCTTGCTCTTGCAGCGGCCCCCGCAGCACGAGCCGTTCAGCAGGCTTGTCGTCGCGGAGCGTTTGAGCACCGTGTTCCCCTCCACCGGCTCGAAGCGCGCCTGGAAGAAGCGGAGGTACCTGGGCTCGTGCGTGAAGCGCAGTCCCACCACGCGCTGCGGCTCTTCGTGCAGGGCGATGACGCTCTCGGCGGTAACGTCCATATGCGCCTGCGTGTAGACGCGGCGTGGGATGGTGAGCCGCACGAGCTCCAGTTTGGGGATGATGTTCTCACCGGTGTCGGGGTCGCGTCCGGAAGACACCGTGCCCCGCTCCATGGCCCGTACGCCGGACTCCACGTACAGCGCGGCGGCGAGTGCCTGTGCCGGAAAGACATCGCGCGAAAGGTGGGGCAGGAAGCTCAGGGCGTCCAGGAAGATGCCGTGGCCGCCGATGGGCTTGATGATCGGCACTCCCGCGTCGCTGAGCAATCGGCCCAGGTACTCAACCTGGCCGATGCGGGCGCGGACGTGGTCGTACTGCACGGACTCTTCCATGCCGATTGCCATGGCCTCCATGTCGCGCCCGGCGAGGCCGCCGTAGGTGTGCAGGCCCTCGAAGAGCACGACCAGGTTGCGGGCCTCCTCCGCGAGAACATCGTCGTTGAGGCAGAGGAAGCCGCCGATGTTGACCAGGCAGTCCTTCTTGGCGGAGTTGGTGCAGCCGTCGGTGTACGAGCAGATCTCGCGGAGGATCTCCTCGATGCTGCGCGTCGCGTAACCGGACTCGCGCGAGCGGATGAAGTACGCGTTCTCCACGGCGCGCGTTGCGTCGAGCATGACCTTGATGCCGCGCGCCTTGCACAGGGCGCTCACGGCCGCGATGTTGGTCATGCTGACGGGCTGCCCACCGGCCATGTTGACGCAGCACTGGAGGTTCACGTAGGGGATCTTGCTAGCGCCGACGGTGGTGATGACCTTCTCCAGCTTCGCAAGATCGACGTTGCCCTTGAAGGGCGATTCATCGAGCGGGTTGTGCGCCTCGTCGCAGATCACGTCCACGAAGCGGGCGCCGGCGAGTTCCTGGTGGGCGCGGGTCGTCGTGAAGTACATGTTGCCGGGCACCACGTCGCCCGGCTTGATCATCATGCGCGAGAGGATGTGCTCGGCACCGCGCCCCTGGTGGGTCGGGATCAGGTGCTTGTACCCGTAGAATCGCTTCATGGCGCTTTCGAGGTGGTAGAAGTTCGCGCTGCCCGCGTACGCCTCGTCGCCGAGCATCATCCCGGCCCACTGGCGGTCGCTCATGGCGCTGGTGCCCGAATCGGTCAGCAGGTCGATGTAGACGTCCTCGCTCTTGAGCAGGAATGTGTTGAAGCCGGCCTCACGGATCGCCCGCTCGCGCTCGTCCAGGGTGGTGACGCGGAGGGGCTCAACCATCTTGATCTTGAAGGGCTCGGCCCAGGATCGCTTGCGCATGGGGCGGTCTCCTGAAGTGTGCGGCAGGACGCGATTCAGGATTATAGACGATATGTTTGTCCTTTATTATCGCCGCGCCCTGCCTTCACCATGCACAGGCAATCGCTATTGGACAAGGGCGCGGGGGGTGTGTTTTGTTGTTTGGCGTTTCTCGGCCACCGACCTGAACGGGTGAATGTCGGGCCACCTGCTGAAATCGGGGCAGCGGAACGTCCAACACACTCGTACAGCCAGCACCGCTCATGCAACCGGACCTGCTCGAAAAACTCCGTGCGATCGCGGCGTCGCCGCTGCTGTTGGTTGCCTGCGACTACGACGGGACGCTTGCGCCGCTCGTGGATGACCGCGACCGCGCATTCCCCGATGGCGGGGCGGTGCGGGCGTTGCGGGCCCTGCGTGCTCTGCCGTGGACGACCACGTCGATCATTTCAGGCCGGTCGGTCGGCGTGCTCCGGGGCTTCCTTGGGGAGGATTGTCCTGCGTTGATCGCGGGCTCGCACGGGGCGGAATGGATGTCTGCCGGTGTCACGCTCACCGGTGATCAGCGGGCGCTGCTGCTGCGCGTCACCGAGGATCTGGCGGCGATCGCTTCCGTGGGTGGGGGGCTGAGCGTGGAGCGCAAGCCAGCGAGCGCGGCCCTGCACTATCGCGGCGTGGACGACGCCGTGGCCCAGAGGGCGATCGCGCAGGCGATCGAGCGGTGCGGCGGGCTGGCGGGCGTGCGGATGAAGCCCGGGAACAAGGTGCTGGAGTTGCTGGTGGTGGACGCGAACAAGGGCGAGGCGTTGCGGCGCGCCCGGCACGCGTGCGGGGCGAGCGCGGTGCTCTTCGTGGGCGATGACCCGACGGATGAGGACGCGTTCCGCGTGCTGCAGCCCCAGGATTGCGGCATCAAGGTGGGCGACGGCGAATCGGTGGCGAACCACCGGGTGGTGGATGTGGACGGGGTCGCGGAAGCTCTGCACACACTCGCGGAACTGCGCGGTGCTTGGGCGGCGGCCAGGCGGCTTGTTCCGCTGGAGCGGTGCGCGGTGCTCTCTGACCAACGCACCGCGGCGGTCGTGACGCCCAAGGCCGGCGGGGCGTGCGTGGAATGGATGTGCCTGCCCCGGTTTGACTCACCCGCGCTGTTCGCGTCCTTACTTGGGGATGAGAGTGCTGGCTCCTTTGACGTGCGACCTGTCGGAGGAGAAGTCGTCCCGGAAACAACGTACGACGGCGACTCGATGGTGCTGGTGACTCGCTGGGGCGGGCTGCGCGTCACCGACTATCTCGACTGTTCCGCGGGGCGTGCGTACCAGAAGGCCGGCCGGACCGACCTGGTCCGCGTGATCGAGGGTACAGGGCGGGCCCGCATCCGCTTCGCGCCGCGCCTGGACTTTGGGCGCGTCGCCACGCAGTTGCACACGCGCGAGGATGGCCTGGTGGTCGACGGGTCCAACGACCCGGTGGTGCTGCGCTCCCCCGGTGTGCACTGGGGCATCCACAGCGACGGCACGCACCAGACCGCCGAGGCGATCGTCGATGCGTCGGCGGGGCCGGTGGTGCTCGAACTGCGGTACGGCACGGCGAACCTGCGGGACCCCGGCGAGGCTGAGCCACAGCGACGGTCGCAGAACCTGAAGTTCTGGGCGGGGTGGGCGGCGTCGCTGCAGGTGCCCCGCTGCCACGCGGGGCTGGTGCGGCGGAGCGCACTGGTGCTCAAGTCCCTCTGCTACGGGCCCAGCGGCGCGATCACCGCCGCGGCAACCACGAGCCTCCCGGAACTCTTCGGCGGCGTGCGGAACTGGGATTACCGGTTCTGCTGGCCCCGGGACGCGGCCCTCACGGCGACGGCGCTGGTGCGTTTGGGCAACACCGGGCACGCGCTCAAGCTGCTCGACTGGATGACGGACGTGGTGGACCGCTGCGAGAGCCCGGACCGGCTGCGCCCGATCTACACCGTCGGCGGGTCGCACCTGCCCGCGGAGGCTGAACTGGGCCACCTCGACGGCTTTGCGCAGAGCCGGCCGGTGCGGATCGGCAATGCCGCGGCAAACCAGGTGCAGCTCGACGTGTTCGGGCCCATCGTGAACCTGGTGGCCACCCTGGCGGAGCACGGTGCGCCAATCACGCCCGAGCACTGGCGGCTGGTGCGGGCGATGGTGCGCGCGGTGGAAGCACGGTGGCGTGAGCCGGACCACGGCATCTGGGAAATGCGGCTGGAGCGGCGGCACCATGTGCACTCGAAGGTCATGTGCTGGCACACCGTGCAGCGTGCGCTCGTGGTGGAGGACATCGTGCACGCCCAACGGAACAGCGAGTGGGCGGCGCTGGCGGACACCATCCGGGCGGACGTGCTGACGCACGGCTGGAACGAGCGGGCGGAGGCCTTCACGGGCGCGTACGGGCACGACTACGCCGACGCCGCGGCGTTGGCCGTGGGCCTCTCGGGCCTGCTGCCCCATGACGACCCGCGGTGGCGTGCGACGGTGGACTTCATCGCACGCTCGCTGATGGATGGGCCGACGGTGCGACGCTACCGCGTGGACGACGGGCTGCCCGGCGAGGAGGGCGGCATGCACATCTGCACGGGCTGGATGATCGAGTCGCTCCTCACGCTGGGCCGCGTTGTGGAGGCGGGGCGGCTGCTGGACGAGTTCGCCGGCATGTTTGGGCCCGCGGGCGTGCTGAGCGAGCAGTACGACGCGCAGTCCCGCGTCGCGTGCGGCAACCTCGCGCAAGCGTACTCGCACCTGGCGTTCATCCACGCCGCCGTCGCAATGGACAAGGCAGCAACCGCACCACCCACCGCACCCCCTTCAACTCGGGAAAGGACCCGCGCATGAACAACGAGCCCATGGTGATCGCGCAGGGCAGGAAGTGGCTGATGCCCCGGTCGGCCCGGTTCGGGCTGGCGGTGGCCGCGCTCGCGGCGATCATCACCGGCGGAATCGCGTGGCGGCTGACGCACAATGAACATCAGCGGGGTCTGGACGACCTTGAACGCCGGGCGGAGCTGCTGGCACACCGCGGCGGCCCCACCGCCATCACGGCCTTGGCGGCGGAGCCTGGCACAGACATGCAGGGCCTGATCGCCGACAGACTTGATGGCCACTCGCGCTTGCTGGGCATGGCGATCGTGCAACTGGACGGCGAGGTGCTGGCCGCGGGGGACGGGGCACTGGACCTGAAGGACATCTACAAGCCGTGCGCGCTCGCGAGCATGGCGCGGCACGAGCAGGCGTCGGAACTGGTGCGCAACAGCGGCGGGAGCACGCACGTGCTGGCGAAGCCGCTCGAGGGAGCGTCCGGGGAAGTGGTCGGTTCGCTCGTGGTGTTGCACGACGCGGTGTACCTGGAAGACCGGATGACGCGCGGGCTGTTGTACGGATCATTGTGGGCGCTCGGCGCGGGCTTCGCGATCTTCGTGCTCACCACCGGGCTCGCGTGGACGCTGTTTGAACGCCCCCTCTACCTGCTGGCGTCGTGGATGCGGCGGCTGCGGTTCGGCAACACGCCGGAACTGCCACCACGCGGGCTCCCGGTCAGCAAGCTCGCGGACGAGACGGTGCACCTCGCGGCTTCGTTCCGCGCGGCCCGCAGCAAGGAGCGGGAGGAAGCGCAGGAGATCGTGCGGTCTGACAAGGCGTGGACGCGCGACCGGCTGCGGGCCCACGCCATCGATGCGCTGAACGGCGAGCCGCTGATCGTTGTCAGCAATCGCGAGCCGTACATGCACCAGTTGGTGGATGGCCAGCCGACCCTGGTCCGTCCGGCGAGCGGTCTGGTGACGGGCCTGGACCCCGTGCTGCGCGCCTGCGGCGGGCTGTGGGTGGCGCACGGCGCGGGCGACGCCGACCGGCAGGTTTCGGACGCCGCAGGGTGCATCCCCGTGCCGCCTGAAGATGCGCGGTACACGCTCAAGCGTGTGTGGATCACGAAGGAAGAAGAACAGGGGTACTACTACGGGTTCTCGAACGAGGGGCTGTGGCCGCTGTGCCACCTCACGCACGAACGCCCGACGTTCCGCGCGGGCGACTGGGAGCAGTACGTGCGTGCCAACCGCCGGTTTGCAAACGCGGTGCTCGAAGAGATCGGGGACGAGAAGGCCGTGGTGATGGTGCAGGACTACCAGTTGGCGCTGGTGCCGGGGTTCATCAAGGAGAAGCGTCCGGACCTGCGCGTGGGGTTGTTCTGGCACATCCCCTGGCCCAACCCCGAGTCGTTCCGCATCTGCCCGTACCGCGTCGAACTGCTGCAGGGCATGCTGGGCGCGGACCTCATCGGCTTCCACCTCCAGCAGCACTGCAACAACTTCCTGGAGACCGTGGACCGGATGGTGGAGGCCAAGCTCGATTGGGATCGGTTCTCGGCAGAACTCAAGGGGCACACGGCCCTTGTACGGCCATTCCCCATCAGCGTGCAGCCGTGGTCGGAGCGTGGTGTGATCTCAGGCAGCGCGCTTGAGTCGCAGATTGCGGCGCTACGGCGGCAGCACAGGCTTGAGGGGGTCACGGTTGGTGTCGGCGTGGACCGCATCGACTACACCAAGGGCATCGCCGAGCGGTTCCGCGCGGTGGAGCGTCTGTTCGAGCAGCGTCCGGAGCTGCGCGGCACATTCACGTTTGTACAGCTCGGTGCGCCCAGCCGCACGCACATTCCCCGCTACCGAGACCTGGTGACGGACCTGGAGGAACTCGCGGACTCCATCAATTGGAAGTTCCAGACCGACGGCTGGAAGCCCATTAACTTCCTGGTGGACCACCACGAGGGGCCGATGGTGTACGCGTTCCTCAAGATGGCTTCGGTCTGCGTCGTCAGCTCGCTGCACGACGGCATGAACCTCGTGGCCAAGGAGTTTGTCGCCGCGAAGTCCGAGAGCGGCGCGGGCGACGACGACACGGGCGACGGCGTGCTGGTGCTCTCGGAGTTCGCCGGTGCAGCCAAAGACCTGCCCGAGGCCCTCATCATCAACCCCTACGACACGGTGGAGTTCGCGGACGCCCTGCACCGGGCGATCACGATGGACCCCAAGGAACGCCGGCAGCGGATGACGCGGATGCGTCTGCGCGTCGAGGAGTTCAACATCTACCGCTGGGCGGCGGAGTTCCTGACGGCGCTCGCGCAGTCCCGCAGCGGGCCCCGCAAGGCGGAGCCCGAGGTGCCGCGGTCCTGACCAGCGGCAAAAAGACAGCTCGGCGGGAAAACGTGCCCGCCGAGCGTCGAAGGAGTCTTGATCATTTCTCAGCCCACGAGGTTGGTCGCGGCCTCGATGGACTGGACCACCTGCCGGACCTGGAAGGGCTTCTTGAGGAAGGACTCAAAGCCCTGGGCGCGGAGCGTGTGGCTCTGCCCCTCGGTGAGCTTGCCGCTCATGGCGATGACCTTCGTGAACTGGAGGTTCTCGCTGCGGCGCAGGCCCTCGGCGAAGTTCTTGGCGTCGTTCTCGCCGCCGATGTGGATGTCCAGGAGGACCACGTGCGGCTTGAACCGCTCGCACTCCATGCCGGCCTGGAAGGCCGAGGAGCAGACGCGGACCTCGTACGAGGTCTGCTCGGTCAGCACCTTCTCAAGGGTGTCCACCACCTCGCGCTCCGCGTCCACGATGAGCACGCGGATGCGGCCTGAGTTCATCCCCTCCAGCGGGATGCCGTGGGCGCGCATGAACTTGGCGAGTTCATTCGCCGGGATGCGCCGGTCGCGCGAGCCCGGGATGCGGTAGCCCTTGAGCGCGCCGGAGTCGAACCACTTCGACACGGTGCGGGGGGCGACGTTGCAGATCTTGGCGACCTCGCCGGTCGTGAGGACTTCCTTGTCGAAGACCATCGTCTCACCTCTCTGGTCGGACAGACCCCCTCCATGACGCGGGCACGGCGAACACAAGCCGGTGCCAAGCGCGCGGGGTCCGTGCGTAGGGGTTCATCGGGGTGAAAGGGCTGTGAGTTCAGCCTGCGCGGAGGAAACCGCCTCGACGGGTGTTATTGCGGACCCAGGCCGGGACGGCGTGCGAACACAGGGTGCCGGGCCGGCTCCGGTTGACGGGGCGGGGTCGTTTCCGGTAGAGTGTGGCCGGCCCCATCAACTGCGACCCCGCCGCCAACCACCACCCCCACCGGGGCGGGGCTGGGACGGGGCGACTATCCTCTCCCTTTCGACGCCGGGAGGGGTGCATCCCGGTTGTTCCGTTGAACGTGCGTTTTACGTGCGAAGGAGTTTGGACGTGCCTCAGCAGACGAATCAGCGTGGTCAGCAATTCCTGGCTTCTCGGACCCTGACGGTGTTGGGGGTGCTGGCCTTCGCAGGTTTGGCGGCTCCGGCCGTCGCTCAGCAGGACGGGGCGGCCCAGCAGGGCGACTCCCTCAAGGTGACCAACGAGCAGTTGCTCGACGACTTCTCCCACTACGTGCTGACCGCCAACTACGAGATGGCGTACTCCGTCGGGGAGCAGCTCCGCGCCCGCAACCTCACCAACATCCAGATGATGGAGCTGATCGACGCCAACGACCTCAAGCGGTTCGAAGGCTCCGTCCAGCGCGCGATGCGTGCCAACGACGGTGGCAAGCTCCAGGCCACGGCGGGCAAGCTCCTCAAGTCGTACGAGACGGGCAAGCTCGAGCTCGCCCGCAACCCCGACGTCATCGCGGCCAACATCAGGGCCCTCAAGGATGGCCAGGCCCGCGCCAAGCTGCTTGCCCGGCAGGGCCTCGTCCGCGCGGGCGAGTACGCCGTGCCGCAGCTCCTCGAGACGCTCGTGCAGGGCAACGACCCGCAGCACTCGATGGAAGCGCAGAGCGTGCTGATCGACATGGGCCGCCAGGCGATCATGCCCCTCGCCGCCGCGCTCCCCAACGTGCCCGATGCACAGAAGGAAAAGATCGCGCGGGTGATGGGCCTGATCCCGTACAAGCAGAGCATGCCCTTCCTCGCCGACCAGCTCGCGGCGACCAACAACCCGAGCGTGCGTGCCGAGTGCCAGCGGGCCATCGAGCGCCTCGGCGGCGCTCAGGGTGACGCCGCAGGCCTCTACCGCTCACTCGCCGAAGCCTACTACAACGAGAAGAGCGAAGTGACGAGCTTCCCCGGTGAGACGCACCAGCTCCTGTGGAACTACACGCCCAACGTTGGTCTGTTCGCGTCCGCGATCCAGACGCCCGTCTTCCACGAGGCCGTGGCGATGAGCCTGCTGGAGCGTTCCATGTCGCTCGAGCAGTCCGCCGGTGGCGTGAACCCCGACACCCTGGCGCTGTGGGTCGCGAGCAACTACTCCCGCGAGTTCGACACGCCCCAGGGCTACGTCAACCCGGCATACCCGGTTGAGGGCGCAGCGGGCGAAGGCCAGCAGCCCCGCCGCAGCGCAGATTACTTCGGCGTCGCCAGCGGCCCCAATGTTGCCCAGCGCGTCCTCGCCCGTGCGATCACCGACCGCGACACGCCACTTGCACGCCGCTCCCTCGCAGCGGTCGAGAAGACCGCCGGCGGCCGCAGCGTGCTGGATGGCGGCACCGGCCGCGCCCCGCTGGCGTCCGCTCTCACCTACCCCAACCGGCGCGTGCAGGCCGACGCCGCCCTCGCCATCTCCGCGGCCCAGCCCATGACACCCTTCGCCGGCAGCGAACGCGTGGTGCCCACGCTCGCCGGCACCGTGCGTGGCGTGACCGACATGTACGCGGCCGTCGTGACCAGCGACAACGAACGCTACCAGACGATGCGCGGCGTCCTTGAGAAGAGCGGCTTCAAAGTGCTGCCCCAGGGCACGCAGCTCGCCGACCTTGAGGGCGCGATCGCGGAAGCCCCCGCCGTGGACCTGATCGTGGGAGCTGGCCTGAACGCCGACAAGGGCGGCCAGCTCATCATGGATACCCGTGCGGGCATCAAGACGGCGGCGACGCCGATCCTGCTCGCCGCGAGCCAGGACGTGTACATCGACCAGTCGTACCGCTACGCGAGCGACGCGACGATCGCCGTCCGCCCCATCGGCGCGGGCGACAGCGCGATGCAGGAAACCATCAAGAACCTGATCCAGGAAGCCAGCGGCGGCCCCATTACCAGCGACGAGGCCGGTGCGTATGCAGCACGTTCGCTGGCGGCCCTCCGCGACCTTGCCGTTTCCAACAACCCCGTGCTCCGCGTGAGCGACGCGGCGAGCAGCCTGATCACCGCCCTGGGTGAGACCTCCGGCGCGACCCGCATGGATGTTGCCGACGTCCTCGCCCGCATCCCGCAGGACCGCTGCCAGCGTGCGATCATGGACGCGGCCCTTGCCGCCGAAGGCACCGACCAGGTGGCCCTCCTCGGGACCGTCGCCGACAGCGCCAAGCGTTTCGGCAGCTTCCTGGAAGAACGGCACGTCACCCGCCTCGTCGAAATCGCCCGGACTGCCCCCGAGACCGAAGCGACCGCCGCGGCGAGCCTGATGGGCGCGCTCAACCTGCCCAACAGCCAGATCCTGCCCCTCATCCCCGGCGGCGAAGTCGCCCAGCGGTAAGCCGGCACGTTCCACCAGAATCACGCAAGAGGCGACGGCAATTGCCGCCGCCTCTTTTCATTCGCCGATAGCATGCACCATGTGCGGCATCGCCGGCATCCTCCGCGTCCACCAGCCCGGCGACGCCCCCCCACCGCCCGACTCAATCCCCGATGCGTGGCTCGACCTGCTCGATGATGCGATCGCGCACCGCGGGCCAGATGGGCAGGGCCGGTTCCGCGACCGGTCGGTGCGCAAGGACGGGCGGAAAGTGGACGTCGCCCTTGTCCATCGGCGCCTCGCCATCATCGATCCCGCGACAGGTGCTCAGCCGCTGGTGACGGGGAACGGCAACGACCTCCGCGCCACAATCTTCAATGGGTGCATTTATAACCACCGCTCGCTCCGCAAAGAACTTGAGTCGCACGGCCAGGTCTTTCGCACCGACCACAGCGACACCGAGGTGATCCCGCTGGCACACGCCGTGTGGGGCGATCACGCCCCGGCCCGGTTTGACGGCATGTTCGCGTACGCGGTATGGAGCCGCGCCGAGGCGGAGTTGATCACCGCACGTGATATCGCCGGTGAGAAGCCGCTGTACGAGGCGACGCTACACCACAGCACGCTGGGTGACGTGTACGTCTTTGCTTCGACGATGACGGCCATCGGCCGCTGGCTCTCCCGCTTCGGGGCTCGGTTCAACTGGCAGGGCCACCGGTGTGCCCCGGACGGCCTGCTGAATTGGCTGCGGTTTGGGGGCTCGCATGTGTCCCTGCTGCAGGACATCAACCCCACGGGAGAGAGTGCAGAATCGGGTGAACTGGACGTCCGCGTCGTCTCCCGATTCACGAACGCCGACAACACGGACGGTGACACCCGCTCGTACCCGTCCCGAAGTTGGTACGGCGATCTGCCGCTGCGACAACGCGATTCCGGCGTCATCACGCCGGAGTCCGTGGACGCAATGATCGGCCGCGCGGTGCGCTCCCGGCTGGAGGCGGACGTACCTCTCGGGTGCTTCTTGTCGGGCGGCGTGGATTCTTCGCTGGTGGCGTGGCACGCCCGACAGGCCGCGGGGTCGCTGAAGACATTCACAGTCCGCATGCCCGACGCCCGTTACGACGAGAGCGGCTTCGCGGAGCAGGCGTCCAAAGCGATCGGCTCAACGCACACGACTCTCGAATGCGATGCACGCCCCGCCGAGCAACTGCCGGCTCTGATTGCACAGCTCGGCCTTCCGTTCGCAGATTCGTCTCTGCTGCCCACCTCGTGGGTCAGCACGGCGGCGCGGCAGCACGTCAAAGTCGCCCTCACAGGCGACGCTGGCGACGAACTCTTCATGGGCTATGAACGCCACCAGGCCGCGCTCGTGCTGCACCGCTGGTCGGGGGTTCTCCGGCACCTGCCAGCATCCCTCGGCGAAGGGTCGCACCCCAAGTCACGCCTCTCGAAACTCGGTCGGCTCGGCATCGCCGCCCGCGGCGGGTACGCCGAACTGCTATCCATCTTCCCTCGCCCGATGCTCTTAGACCTTGCACCGGGCCTCGCCGGTCACACCAGGCACCTCCCGACATATCAGGTGGAAGACGGCCCCCGGTGGGACTTCCAGTGGTACCTGCCCGGCGACCTGCTCCGCAAGACCGACACCGCCGCCATGAGCATCGCCCTGGAAACCCGCGCCCCATTCCTCGCCCGCGAGGTCATCGACTTCGGGCTTACCACCCCGCTCAGGGAGCTCGGCCGCGGCGGCCGCAAGGGACTGCTCCGCGCAGCCGCCCGCCTGCACCTGCCCGCGGGAATCGTGGACCGCCCCAAAATGGGATTCGCTATCCCCATCGGGGAGTGGTTCCGTTCCGACTTCGGCGGCCTCCGGCAACTGCTGCGCGACACCATCACGCCCGCCGACGCCTTCCCGGCCGACCTGCTCGGGACTGACCTCGACCGCGGATTTATCGAATGCCTGATGCGGGAGCACGACCAGGGCACCCGCGACCACGGCCAGCGGCTGTACCTGCTGCTGGTTCTGGGCCTGTGGTGCCGGGTCGTCCGCGGCTGGTCCCGATGATCGTCGCCGCAGGGCGGGATCGGCTAAACTGGAGTTCCGAGGAGGCTGGAGGCGCCGATTTGACGCTCACGCAGGAGGCGTGCCGATGAAGGACTCCGACATGCCTACTCCACACCATCCTGAAGTTCAGGCCGGCGATCCTTCCAAGCTGTTGTTCGACCGTCGCAGGCTGCTGCAGATCACCGCTGCGGTGGGAGGCGCGGCCATGCTGGGCGGGTGTGCTGGCGGTGGTCGCCGCGCGGCTGCCGCGCTGCCGGGCCCCGTGTGGCCGCACCAGGAATCGCACGTCAGCATGACCCCCAGGCCGGTGGTGCCGGCACCGGTTCCACCGCCGGTCGTCGCACAGGCCCCGGTCGTGCACGAACCCGTGGGAGCGATCCAGATTCTGCCGCGCACGGCGTGGACCAGAGGCCAGCCGCGCTGGCAGTACAGCAAGCCGATGAAGGGTGTTACGCGGATCACAGTCCACCACGACGCCAACAACGCGATTGGCCTCACCGGCACCAGCGCCATCACCCACAGGCTGAACAGCATCCGCGAGTCTCACCTTCGGCGTGGCAACACTTGGGTCGATATCGGCTACCACTACATCATCGATCCCGAAGGCCGCGTCTGGGAAGGTCGGCCGATCGGCATCGAGGGTGCGCACGTTGCTTCGACCAACGACCACAACCTTGGCGTGATGCTCCTGGGCAACTTCGAGCAGCACCGGCCGACGTCGTCGCAGCTTACCGTGCTGGACCGCTTTCTTGCGGAGCAGATGCACCGCCACAATGTGCCGATTGGACGCGTTTACACCCACCAGGAACTGAAGCCCACGGAATGCCCGGGCCGGAACCTGCAGGGGTACATGCGGCAGACGCGGGCAAGCAGGGGCCGGCTGGCCCTCATGGCCTGATCGGCACTTGGACGGGGTGATTTGCGGACGCCGGGACGGCTTTTCGGACCGCCGGCGTGGCATTGTGCGGTGAACCGGCACACACCGGGGTGTTCCCGGGTGCGGCGGGCGGCAAAGATACAAGAAGAGTGTCCCGCGGCGGCGATTGCGTTGCAATCCGGCCCGTCATGGTTCATACTGACTGGTTGCGGCCGGGGCCGCAGCCGCCGTACCTCTGTGATTCATCCACGACGCCATGCCCAAGCACACCCCCACCCTCACTTCCATCCCTTCCTGCCACACGCTCGGCCGTGAGCAGCGCACCGTCACCCTGCCCGCGGCTCTGATGCTGCTGGCCGGCATCGCCGCCTTTGCTTCGCCCGCGAGAGCGCAGGTGGACGATCCCGCGCCGATGCTCCAGTGGTTCGAGTGCCGGTGGTACGACATGGAGCGCCGCATGGGCGACTACTTCATGGCGGGCTACGGCTCGGTGTGGCTGCCGCCGGTGTCACGGGGCTACCTGGACCCACGGACGGCGAATCAGAATTCGTTCAGCGCCGGGTACGACCCGTTCGACCGCTTTGCACTCGGCAAGCCAGGCGCGGAGACGGCGTACGGCACGGAGCAGTACTTTCAACAGTTGGTAACAGAATTCCACCGCGCGAATGCCGAGGTGTTCGTCGACATGGTGCTCAACCACAACGCGGGCCGGCAGACCTCGCTGCAGTTCCAGCAGGACGGCGGCTACGCAGGCTTCTGGATGGGGCCGGTTACGGCGCCGAACAAGCTGCCCACGAGCAACTGGGGCGACTTCAACGCGGGCATCTCGACGGGGTATTACCAGAGCGAGAATCCGGGCGGTTCGCGGTACTGCCTGCTCAACGGTGACCTGGTGGCGCTTATCGACATCAACCACGCGTCGAACAACTCTTTTATCCGGCAGCCGACGGTTGCGGGCAATCCGCTCAACATCCCGGCGGGCACGTACTTCAACCTGCCGGACGCCAGCAACGCACGCTTTTACCCCGACCAGGCGCTGGGCACCGACACCGTGAACAACCCCGGGATGTGGTTCGCTGGCCCGCTGAATACGGGCATCTTCGCCGCGCCCTGCGATGTCCCGGCACGCAACGAACCCCCCACCAGCCTGGCGCTGGGGCGGTTCAACACGGCGAACCCGATGGCGGGCGACCCGGTGCCGGAGAACGCGACCGGTTACCTGCTCCGCTGGACGCAGTGGATGCTCGACGTGCACAAAGTGGACGGCTTCCGCATTGACGCCATCAAGCACATGCCCAGCTGGTTCTACGACACGTATTACGACGCGGTGGTGGCGAACCGCAGGCAGACGCCCGACGGGCGGATGGTAACGCCCTACTCCTTCGGCGAGAGCGTGGAGAGCAACGACTTTTCGTTTGATCGGTATGTGCGCAAGCCCAACGGCCGCACGACGGGCCGTCTAGCGGCGGGTGACGCGTTCGGCAACCGGGATGTGCTGGACCTGAACGGCGCCGGCTCCCTGCGCAACGTGGTCGGCGGGGGCGGCACCGGCTCGTGGAATGGCCTGTTCGATGCGCACATCGACTCGACCGACGACGGGTACAACAACGGCACCGTGGGCGTGAACCATTGCTTCAGTCACGACAACGGCAGCGTGGGCGACGGTGGCGGCCCACCCACCACCCCCACCGACAAACAGCAGGGCTGGTTCGCGCACGCGTACCTGGGCATGCGGCCGGGTGTCAAGAAGTTCTATCACAACGCGCGCGGGGTGACGCGGGAGCTCACGGGCGGGTTCTGGCCGCGGGCGGGCCTGATGCCTGTGTTTGGCGTCAACCCCGGCACCAACAGCGCGAACCCGGTGATCACAAGCATCATCCAGCTCAACAACATGCTGGGCCGCGGCGAGTTCTGGCCACGCTGG
>DATAKA010000149.1:0-28429 GCA_036261855.1 Phycisphaerales bacterium
CGCGGAGTTCCTCAAGCCCCACTACCCGCGCGTGCGGAAGGCCGTCGCGTACATCGAGTCCATCCGCGATGAGCGCCGCACGCCCGAATACAAGGACGATGCCTCGCCCAAACGCGCGATGTACGGCCTCGTCCCCGAATCCATCAGCCACGAGGGATACTCCGCCAAGCCCATGCACTCCTACTGGGACTGCTTCTTCGTGCTGCTGGGCCTGAAGGAAGCCTCGTACATCGCGGAGCAGATGGGCGACGATGCCTGGGCGCAGGCATATGCGAAGCTCGCCGCGGAGTTCCGCATGTGCCTGTATGACTCCATGCGACGCGTCTTCGCCCGCAGCAACATCGACTACATCCCGGGGTGTGTCGAGCTTGCCGACTTTGACTCCACGTCCACCACCATTGCCTTTTTCCCGTGCGACGAACAGGACCACGCCCCGCAGCAGCAACTCCGGAACACGTTCGACCGCTACTGGATGTTCGCGAAGGGGCGGATGAACGGAGAGCCCTGGGAGGCCTACACGCCCTACGAACTGCGCCATGTGGGCGCGTTCGTCCGACTTGGCCAGCCCGAGCGCGCGTACGAGCTGCTCAACTGGTTCCGTCAGCACCAGCGCCCGCAGGGCTGGCATCACTGGGCCGAGGTGGTATGGAACGACCCGAAGACCCCCAAGTTCATTGGCGACATGCCGCACACGTGGGTCGGGTCAGACTACCTCAACTCGGTACTCTCCATGTTCGCGTACGAGCACGCCGGGTCCATCGTTTGCTTCGCGGGTGTCTCGCAGTCGTGGATTGACTCGGGCGAGCCCTTTGGCATCCGACGCATGCACACGTCGCACGGCACGCTCACCCTTTCCATGCAGCGCATTGGCGCCCTCATCACCGCGCGAGCAGAGGGCGACATCCGCGTGCCCGAAGGCGGCTTGGTCTTCCGCAAGCCCCCCCGCGCACTCGGGGAAGACAACGTCGTGACCACACTCCCCGCGGAAGTTTCGTGGAAGATGGAATAAGCCCCAAGGGCAAACGGCCGAATACGGCCGCTTGCTCTTGGACTGACGCCCACCAACCATCCACGCTTTCCAGCCCGCAAGGACACGCCATGCCCTTCCCCGCCAACTTCACATGGGGCGCAGCCGCCTCTTCGTTCCAGATCGAGGGCGCAGCCACCACGGACGGTCGAGGCCCATCGATCTGGGACGACTTCTGCAACGCTCCGGGCAACGTCTGGAGCAACCAGCACGCCGATGTCGCGTGCGACCACTACAACCGCATGGAGTCCGACGTGCGGCTCATGCAGTCCATGGGGCTGCGGGCGTACCGCTTCAGCATCGCGTGGCCCCGCGTCATCCCGCAAGGAAGGGGTGACGTCAACGCCAAGGGCCTCGACTTCTACAGCAGGTTGGTTGACCGCCTGCTCGCCGCGAACATCACGCCATTCGCGACCCTGTTCCACTGGGACCTGCCCTCCGCGCTGCACCGCCGCGGCGGCTGGCTCAACCAGGGCATTGCCGACTGGTTCGCGGACTACACCGCCGTGATGGTCGACAAGCTGTCCGACCGTGTCACCAACTGGATGACCCTGAACGAGCCTCAGGTCTTCATCAAGTTCGGGTATGGCGACGGCGTCAACGCGCCCGGGTTCAAGCTCCCGCTGTCGGAGCAGTTGCTCGCGACACATCACGCCCTGCTCGCGCACGGGCGCAGTGTGCAGGTCATTCGCGCCCGCACGAAGCAACCCGCCAGGGTGGGCTGGGCGCCCGTCTGCGTTGTGAAGTACCCCGCGACACCATCGGAGGCGGACGTGGCCGCGGCACGAGAGGGCACACTGGGCTCCGCGCAGCGCGACCTCTGGAACAATTCCTGGTTCAACGACCCCGTATTCCTCGGGGAGTACCCGCCGCGCCTGCTGGAGATGTACGGCAATGACGTCCCGCAGCTTGACACCGCGGACATGAGGACCATCCGTCAGCCCATGGACTTCCTGGGCGTCAACATCTACGAAGGTCAACCGGTGCGTGCTGCGGCCAATGCGCAAGGCTGGGAGCCCGCGGAACGAGCAGTGGGGCATGCGCTCACCGCGTTCCGCTGGCCCGTCGAGCCCGAGAGCCTGCACTGGGGCCCGCGCTTCATGCACGAGCGGTACAAGGTGCCGATCTACATCACCGAGAACGGCCTTTCCAGTATGGACTGGCCCAGCATGGACGGCAAGGTCCACGACCCGCAACGCATCGACTTCACCCGCCGCTACCTGCTCGCCCTCCGTCGCGCATCGGAAGCCGGGGTGGATATCGCCGGGTACTTCCACTGGTCGCTGATGGACAACTTCGAGTGGGCCGCGGGGTACCGCGAGCGGTTCGGGCTCGTCTACGTGGACTACCCGACGCAGCAACGCATCCCGAAGGACTCCGCGGTGTGGTACAAGCGGGTCATCGAATCCAATGGCTCTGCCTTGGACGCCGATCCGTTCGCCTGATCCATCCGCCGCCGGATGCTCACATCGCGTGCTGCGCTGTATACTCGCCTTCTGGAGTCACCCGTGCGAGTACCAATCATGCCATTCTCGCTTCCCAAGTGCGTGCTCCCGGCCTTTGCATTGGCCGCCCTCGCCCTGGTCGGTTGCGCGGGCAAGCCCAAGGCCGTGCGGGAGACCAAAGCAGCCGGCACGCCCGCGCACCTGGTTACCATCGCTTCTCCCCGGGGCGTTGCGCGGCCGCCTTTCACATTCTCGGCGGATGATGAAGCCTTTCTGGAAGAGGTCCAGCGCGGCGCATTCAACTTCCTGTGGCACCAAGGTTCGCCCGAGCGAGGCATCGCAACGGGCATGGTCCCCGACCGCACGAGCAAGACCACCGTCAGTGTCGCCGGCGTGGGGTTCCAGCTCTCGGGGATCTGTATCGGGGTGGAACGTGGCTGGATCTCGCGCGAGCAAGGACGAGAACGCTGCGAACTGATTTTGAGCTCGCTGCTCTCCAACCCGGACAACCGCAAGGCGGGCCTGTTCTACCACTTCGTGGATGCCCAGCACGCGGGCCAGCCCGCGGAGGCCTACGAGCGTGTCGTCAGCACGATCGACTCCGCCCTCCTCATGGCCGGTGTCCTGACGGCGTCCCAGTACTTCGGTGGCAACGTGCAGGTGCTGGCCGACCGCATGTTCACCGATGCCGACTGGCAGTTCTTCATCGCCGGCCCAGCCGCGAAGGACCCTCAGATTCGTGGCTTCATGACCCTGGGCTGGAAGCCCCGCGACCCCAAGGAGCCCACCGGGCGCGGCGGCCTGCTTCCGTACGGCTGGGTGGACAACGGCGATGAGCACAGGCTCGTCGCGCTCCTGGGCGTGTGCGCCCCTCGCTCCGCCCACCGCATCGACCCGCGCGTGTACTACCGCATGCGTCGCCAGCTTGGTGAGTACAACGGCAGCGGCCCGATAGTGTGGTTCCCGTGGTCCGGCGCGCTCTTCACGTCGTTCTTCGCCCACTGCTGGATCAACTACGCGGCGATGGGCCCGGACGACCCCACGTGGTGGCGCGTTCCGCACCGGGCGCACGTGGACTGGTGGGAAAACAGCCGCCGTATGACCAACATGCACCGGCAGAAGGCGATCGAGAATCCCCTCAACCTGCCGGGCGTCGGCGAGAACTCCTGGGGCATGACTGCGTCGGACGTCAAGGACGGCTACGGCGTGCCCGGGTTGTTCCCAAACGCCCTGCCAATGCCCGGTGCCCAGCAGCCGCGGGACTACGTGCAGTGGCCCGTCAAGGACGACTGGGGTGATGGCACGATTTCGCCGTACGGCGCGGGTTCTTGCATCATGTTCGAGCCACAGGCCGCGGTCGCGGCGCTGCGGCACTACCGCTCGCTCGACGTTGGCGCACCGCGCCCGCTCTGGACCGACCCAGCGTCAGGCGGGTACGGCTTCCAGGACGCCTTCAATGTCGGCAAGAAGTGGGTGGCGGACGACTGCCTGGCGATCGACCAGGGCCCGCTCCTGCTCGCGATCGAGAACGCCCGCACCGGGCTCATCTGGAAGACCTTCCACGCCCACCCATTCGTCCAGGCGGGCATGGAACGGCTGAAGCTGCAACTCGACCACGCCTCGAAAACCGACCGCTGAATCATGGCCACCCTCACGCTCGCCAACGTCGAGAAGAAGTACCCAAACGGCCACCACGCCGTGAGAGGGTTCTCGCTGGACATCCTTGACGGCGAGTTCATCGTGCTGGTGGGTCCATCCGGCTGCGGTAAGTCCACGGTGCTGCGCATGATCGCCGGGCTCGAGGACATTACCAGCGGCACCATCTCGATCGACAGCACGGTGGTCAACGACCTCGCGCCGAAAGACCGCAACATCGCGATGGTCTTCCAGAACTACGCCCTCTACCCGCACATGACCGTGCGGAAGAACATGGCCTTTGCCCTGTCGCTCCGCGGCACCCCCCAGGCGGAAATCGACACCCGCGTGACGAACGCCGCCAAGGCCCTCGCGATCGGGGAACTCCTGGACCGCAAGCCCGGCCAACTCTCGGGCGGCCAACGCCAGCGCGTGGCCCTCGGCCGCGCCATCGTCCGAGACCCCAAGGTCGCCCTCTTCGATGAACCCCTCTCCAACTTGGACGCAAAACTCCGCGTGGCGACACGAGCGGAACTCAAGTCCCTGCACCAACGCCTCAAGACCACTTCGGTGTACGTCACGCATGACCAGGAAGAGGCCATGACGCTCGGCGACCGCATCGTCGTCATGAGCAACGGCCTGATCCAGCAGGTGGACACGCCCATCAACGTCTATCAGCGCCCCGCCAACCGCTTCGTCGCCGCGTTCGTCGGCATGCCCCCGATGAACTTCATCGAGGGGCACCTCAAGGCCGACGGCGGCTTGTGGTTTGAGTCCGGCACACTCCGCTGCCCGGCACCCTCACATGCCCAAGCTCTCAAGGCCTTTGTGGGACGCTCAATTGTGTTGGGTCTCCGTCCGCAGGCGATCGCGTTGCATGCCGCGGCGGCTGGCGGCTGGCCAGCGACCATTCGAGTTATCGAACCTTTGGGCGATCTGATGGACGTGTCGCTTTCGCTGGACGGAACTTCGCTCGTGGCCCGCGTGCCGCTTGATGGTTCTTTGACGCCGGGGCAGTCCGTGGCCGTATTGCCAAACCTTTCACTCGCCCACTGGTTCGCCCCGGGCGAGTTTGGTGAGCGGCTCGCCTGACACATAGTCGGGTGGTGCTGCCAAAGCCGCGCAAAAAAGAACTTCGCGATCCCCCACGAAAGGGGACACTGCCTCTTGACAGTCCGTCAGTTTCCTGTAGGCTTTTGTCAGAGACAAGACGACCCCGGTGTCGGGAACGTTCCGGGCACAGGGGTTGAAACGGCGCGTGTTCCGCGCCAACTGAAAGTTGAGGAGAGAGTCCATGCGCAAGTTCGTTTCCCTCGTCGCGCTCGTCGCGCTCGCCGGTGTCGCCCAGGCCCAAGACATTTCCCAAGTCAACGGGTATCACACCTGGGGCCGCCTGTTCGACGACTTCGCGGGCTCTCAGCTCACGATCAACGGCGTGAACACGCCCTCCACCGGCATGCCCGGCCCTGAGCTCGGCGCCATCACCGGGCAGTCTGGCCCCGTGCACTTCATCGAGAACTTCGCTCAGGGCGAGCCCGGCAACTTTGCGAACAAGCACGTCGCATGGCTTTCGACCGACAGCGGTGCGAGCCGGATGCGCACGAACATCGGCCAGTCGTTCACGATGGAGTTCAACGTGAACATGACGGTCGGCTCTCTCGCTCCCCGCAAGGAAGCCGGCGTCGAGATTTGGATGCCCCGCGGTCTCCACGACGCCCCCAGCTACAACGACGAGGGCCAGATTCTCATCGCGAGCGACGGTGAAGTCGCCGTGTTCGGTGGCACCATGCCCTTCACGGGCTTTGGCCCCGCCGCGTACACCGCCGGCACGACCGCCCACGTGTCTTTCCGGTACTTTGCCCCCGGCATCCACGACCCGAACAAGGGTGCGTACCAGCTCGTCTTCACCGATGCGGTGACGGGTGTGCACGACAGCGGCATCAAGATCTGGGGTGCCGAGTTTGACGGCATCGCCGGCATGCGTGGCGCGTACCTGGGCCTGAAGGACCAGAACCAGCGCAACCCATTCATCGCCGATAGCGCGAACGTGCTCTACAGCAACATCAGCATCGTTCCTGCCCCGGCTGCGCTCGGCCTCATTGGCCTCGCCGGTCTCGCGGGCACGCGTCGCCGCCGCTAAGCCGCGGTTCAGATCCCGCAACACTCCGCACCGGCCCCGATTCGGGGCCGGTGTTGTTTTTGCTCTCCGCGTGGCTTCCGCCCGCGCTCTACCCGCGCGCGTACCGTGACCCGACACACCCAAGGACCCCGACGCCGTGAAAGACACGATCGCGAACACCTACGGCCACTTCGCTGACTCCGGCCGCACCTATGTCATCACCAACCCGGCGACACCGATGCCGTGGTGCAACGTCATCTGCAACGGGCGCTACGGGCTCGTCATCAGCCAGAACGGCGGCGGCTTCTCGTGGTATGACGACGCCCAGCACAACGTGCTCACGCGCTGGGAAATGGACCTCGTCCGCGACTGTTACGGCAAGTTCCTGTACGTGATGGACAGGGAGGACGGGCGCGTGTGGTCGGCCGCCCCCGCGCCGTGCCAGGTGCCGATGGATTCGTACCGCTGCACGCACGAGCCCGGCGCGACGACCTTCGAGACCACCACGCACGGCATCGCCACCAAGTGGACGCTGACGGTGGACGCGGGCGAGGGCGTTGAGGTGTGGGGTGTCGAGCTGACCAACACGGGCGTCAAGCCACGCAGCCTGCGGGTGTCGTCGTACTTCGAGTGGACCTGCGGCGTTGCGCCCGATGCGAAGCGCGAGTTCCACCGCCTGTTCTTCACGACGAAGTTTGACGCTCAGCGCCGGGCCATCGTCGCCACGAAGAACATGTGGGACATCCCGAACAAGACGGAGAAGGACCACTGGAACATCGACTGGCCCTACGCCGCGGCCCACAGCGTGACGTGCCCCGCCTTCGAGCGTTCCTTCGCGATCGCCGACAAGTCCACGTTCCTGGGCCGGTACGGCTCCACGGCGTGCCCCCGCGCGATGACGCGTGGCTTTGACAAAGGGTGGGACAGCGCGAGCGGCGGCTTCGGTCGGTTCGGTGATGCGTGCGCTGCATTGGGCGGTGACCTCACCATCGCGCCGGACCAGACCCTGAAACTCCACTTCACCATCGCGATCGCAACCGATGAGCAGAAGGTGCTGGCGCTCATCGACAAGTTTGCGGACGCCGGCACGCCGCAACGCACGCTGGAGGGCTCGCGCGCCGCGTGGGCGGCGCGCCTCTCCGCCACGAATGTTCAGACGCAGGCCCCAGACTTTGACCTCCTGAATAACACGTGGCTGCCGTACCAGGCGATTTCCGGCCGCCTGTGGGGGCGCACGGGGTATTACCAGCAGTCCGGCGCGTTCGGCTACCGCGACCAGCTCCAGGACAGCCAGGTGTGGCTGCCCATCGAGCCCAAACGCTGCGCGGACCAGATCATGCTCCACGCCACGCGCCAGTTCGTGGACGGCAGCGTGAATCATTGGTGGCATGCGCTCGCGGACTTTGGCAACCACACCGCGTGCAGCGACGATTACCTCTGGCTCGCGTTCGTCACGGCGAACTATCTGAAGGAAACGGGCGACTTTGCCATCCTGCAGCGCACCAGCCCCTTCCGCGACAGCCCAAGTGCCACGACACTCACCGACCATTGCACGCGCGCCATCGAGAGGTCTTTCCAACGCATGAGCCCGCGCGGCCTGCCGCTGATCGGCTCCTGCGACTGGAACGACGGCCTCTCAGCCCTGGGCCTTGAGGGCAAGGGCGAGTCGGTCTGGCTCGCGATGTTCCTGTGCCAGATCCTGAGCGACTGGAACGTGATCTACACCCGTGCGGGCGACGCGGCCAAGGCCACGCTGTGTCTGGCCCGCCGCGAGGCCCTCGTCGCAGCGATCAACACGCACGCGTGGGACACTGGGGCAGTGGGGGGTGCGAACGGGCACTACCGGTGCGCCACCAAGGACTCGGGCGAGTGGATTGGTGCTTCCAGTTCTCCCGAGGGCAAGATCCACCTCAACCCGCAGACGTGGTCCATCTTGGCCGACACCGGCCCCGCCGATCGCAAAGCAGCCGCGTGGGCCGCCGCCAAGAAGAACCTGCTGACGCCCTACGGCCCGCTCTTGCTCGCCCCGGCGTACACCGTGCCGGACCCCGACATCGGCTACATCACCCGCTACTCGCCGGGCAGCCGAGAGAACGGGGGCGTGTACATGCACGCCGCGACGTGGGCTTTGGCGGCGGCTGCCGCGATGCGAGACGTGAAGGCGGTCGAATCGGTCTGGCGGTCCATCGCCCCGCCCAATCGTGCGGCCAGCCCTGAGGCGTACTGGGCCGAGCCCTACGTGCTGCCCGGCAACGTGGACGGGCCGCTCTCCGACAAGCCCGGAAGGGCCGGTTGGACGTGGTACACCGGTTCCGCGGCATGGCTGCGGCGCGTGAGCCTCGAATGGGTGCTGGGTGTGCGGCCGGTGTGGGCGGGTGAGGGCGAGGCCCTGCTCATCGACCCTGTGCCCCCGCCCATGCTGGGCACTGTCGCGTTCGAGCGCCCGTGGCGCGGTCGGCGCATCCGTGTGGAGTTTGACGCTGCAACTTGGAAGGGCGGTCCTGCGCATGTGGAGTTGGATGGCCGCCCCGTTCCGGGCGGCTTGGTGACCGAAAAGCTGCTGGAAGCGGCGGGATCGCCCGCGCGCACGCCCCGGATTGTGGTATCATGGAAGTGAGGCGCACCGCGCACGCCCTTTGTTCCGCGTCCCCGTGTGGCTCCGATCTGGAGGTAGACCCATGACCTGTGCACGACAAACCCGGAAGGCCTTCACGCTGATCGAGCTTCTGGTGGTCATCGCCATCATCGGGCTCCTCGTGAGCCTGCTCCTGCCGAGCCTGGGATCGGCCAAGCGAACGACGTGGAACGTGCTGTGCCAGAACAACCTAAGGCAGCTTGGGTTGGCGACCCAGATCTACATGGATGAGCAGAAGGATCCAGTTTTCTTTGATCTAAATTCTCTCGGGAGCAACATTTTCAACCACATCGCCGTGTGGGACGCGCTTCAGCCGTATCTTGGCTACGCAGGAAATAAGCCGTTCGAATGCCAGGCAGCTCGCGGACTGTCGAGCGTGCGTGACCGCGAGAACATTGATTACTTGGCATTGGATGGAGGCAGGTTTTTTGTCGCAACGACCGAGTCGGGAACGCTTAATCCCTTTGCGGTCATTTCCACCCTGAGTCAGCCTGGCAACTACCCATTCCCACGCTACACCGAATACTGGTTCAATGACTCAGCGGTGACCGCGAATAGCGGAGTGTCGAAACGTCGCTGGCGTCTTATCAAGTGGCCGCAGTATGTGGTCATTGCGACCGACGCCATCGACGAATTCCCGCGTCATCAGGGCGCAAAGGCGAACCCTCGCACGACAGGAAACCAAAGCACCGGCATCGGCAATATCGGCAAGAACAACTTCCTTTTCGGTGACCAGGCTGTCAAGATGCTGGAGTATTCCGACTATCAGGAAAAGCCTGACCCGGCTGGCGCGCCCGCTCCGTTCTACAACTGGGGACACGTGTACAACTAGAGACAAGATGTCTTGACGTCTAGATTGCTGGAGGCTCTTTGTGCGTGACTTGCTGAACAAGTACCCGTGGCTGGGTTGGGTTATCGCCGCACTTCTGCTCGGTGTATCGATTTGGCTGTACCTTGCGCGGACCAGCGGCGCGGACGCCTATGACCCCGAGAGCATGAAGGAAATGCTCACGATCAGGTACACCGACACAGACGAGGTTGAGAGGATTCCTCGCGGACGTCTCGATCAGATGCTCCGCCGATCCGGTAATTCGATTGACCCCAAACAGGGCATCATCAACCCCAAGACCGGGAAACCCACAGGTTTTCTCGTGGATGAGGATGAGTGGACGCAGATGATCGAACGAATCAACCAAGAGAAGGAAGCCATCAGGCAGGAGTCGGGCGGTAAGGCGCGGATTGCTCCACGTCCAACAACAACTCCAACGCCCGAGCAACTCCAGAAGTTTGAGGATGCATCCAAGAACCCTCCTGGTAAGTGACCCTTGAGTCATCGCGCTGCCGACATCTCCCGCCGCGCTGCGATCGGTTCGCTCGCTGCTGGCGGGCTTGCATTTCTGGCCTTCGGCGGCCGCAGCCGCAAGCAGCAGGCACCCAGCGGCCGGCTCGTCCTTGACTACTGGGAAAAGTGGACCGGGCACGAGGGCCTCGCGATGCAGCGCGTCGTCGACGCGTTCAACGCCTCGCAGGACCGCCTCTGGGTCCGCTACCTCATCACCAACAGCATCCACCAGAAGGCTCTGGTCTCGATCCTGGGCGGCAACCCGCCGGACGTGCTCGGCCTGTACGCGTTCAACGTGCCCTCGTACAGCGAGGCCAGTGCCCTGCTCCCGCTCGAAGACCTTGCTACGAAAGTAGGTCTCTCGCTCACCGAATACGCCCCGGGCATGCGCCCGATCATGCAGTATGGCGGCAAGTGGTACGCCACGATCAACACGGGCGGCACCCTCGCCCTGTACTGGAACCGCGCGATCTTCCGCGAATGCGAGGCCGCGCTCCGTGCCCGGGGGCTCTCGCCCGACCAGCCGCCACGCACCATCGAAGAACTCGATGCCGCCCACGAGGCGATCTGCAGAGTGAAGGGTGGGGGCGCTCTCGGGTCCGGGCCGTTGGAGCGGGCGGGCTTCCTGCACATGGAGCCCGGCTGGTGGTCGTGGATCTGGCCGTACCACTTTGGCGGCTCCCTCTATGACCCCGTCGCAGACAGGGCATTGGCCGCGAGCCCTGAGTGTGTTCGTGCATTTGAGTGGGTGCAGTCGTACACCCAGAAACTCGGCGTGGACAACGTCGAAAAGTTCCGGACCGGCTTCGGGCCCTACGGCACACCGCAGAGCGCGTTCCTGACGGGCGAGGTTGCGATGGTGGTGCAGGGGCCATGGATGGCGAACCTGATCCAGTCGTTTAAGCCAGACCTGGACTACGGCGTCGCGCCGCTGCCGGTGACGAAAGACCTGTACGACCCTGCCGCGCCCGTGGCCTGCATCGACACCGACGTGCTCATGATCCCCAAGGGCGCCAAGCACCCCGAGGCGTCGATGGAGTTCATCGCGTACACGCAGCGTCAGGACAATGTGGAAGCGCTCGCGACCGCCCACTGCAAGGGCTCGCCGATGGTCAAGGTGAGCGACGCGTTCCTCGCGGCCCATCCCAACCGCGGCGTGCAACTCCACACCGCCCTTGCGAGCAGCCCCCGCGCGTTCATCGCACCAACGACGCCCGTCTGGCCGGAGTACAAGGACCTCTTCGACACCACGATGATGGACCTGTGGAAACTGGCCTCACCCGCGGCCACGCGCTTGCCCGCCATCCAGGCGCGGGCCCAGGCGATGCTGGACCAGGCGCGGGCGTACAAAGCCAAACGCGGCGAACTGTGAACGCCGCGTAGACTTGTGCAGCCGCCGCTGTAGCTCAGTGGTAGAGCAGCGCTTTTGTAAAGCGCGGGTCGCAGGTTCAAGTCCTGTCAGCGGCTTTGCGAATCCCATACGCTGCACGGATGGAAACATCCGCCGACGTTATCGTCGTAGGGCTCGGTGCCGTCGGATCGGCGGCGCTGCTTGCCCTGACGCGGCGCGGGGTGCAATGCGTGGGGATCGACCGATTCCGCCCGCCGCACGAACAAGGGTCTTCGCACGGTCTCTCCCGCATCATCCGTCTCTGCTACTTCGAGCACCCCGACTACGTGCCGTTGCTGCGCGAGTCCTACCGGCTCTGGAACCAGTTGCAGGCGGACTCTCCTGACCCCATCCTTCGTATCACCGGCGGCCTCTACCTGGGCACGCCGGACGATCCATTTGTCCGTGGCTCGATGGAGAGTGCCCGCGCGCACTCTCTGCAGCACGAACTGCTCGACCACGACGCGCTCACACGCCGGTTCCCCCAGTTCAGTGCACGCCGGGGCGAGGCCGGGTTCTACGAACCCACCGCCGGTGTGCTGTTCCCCGAGAACGGGATTGCGGCAAACCTGCGTCGTGCGGCGGCTCTGGGCGCACAGGTTGTCACGAGCGAAGCCGTCCAGCAATGGAGCGCCACCGCGCACGCGGTCGAAGTCCGCACCGAGCACCGCACCTTCCGCGCCGCCTCGCTCATTCTGAGCGCGGGTGCATGGATGCCCGCCCTGGTCCCGCCGCTCCGCAACACGCTGAAGGTGACCCGGCAGGTGCTGGCGTGGTTCGACGCACGCAACGACCCTCGCCTCTCTGCCCCCGCCATGCCCGTCTGGGTCGTCGGACAGCCTGATGGGTCGGGCTACTACGGCTTCCCGGTCTTCTCTGAGCATGACTCACGCGCCAACCAGCCCCTCGGCGGGCGCGGGATCAAACTCGCGCATCACAAGGAAGGCGAAGGAACCGACCCCGACCACGTCGATCGAACCGTGCGCCCGGACGAGGTTGCCGCCCTTGCCGCGTTCCTGCGTGATCGCCTTCCCGCCGCCTGTGGCGCGTGCCCCGAGCTCCTCGACACGCGCGTGTGTTTGTACACCAGTACGCCAGACCACCACTTTCTGCTCGACCTGCACAAGGAGCACCGGAATGTCGTGGTGGTGTCCGCGTGCTCAGGGCACGGGTTCAAGCTCTCGCCCGCAATGGGGCGGGCCGCGGCGGATCTCGCGACCATCGGCCGCACCGACTTGCCCATCGCGTTTTTGGGTTGGCGCTAGGTTTCGGTGGCGCCTTTGAAAGCTCCTGGTTCTCCGTGGTTTTCGCGGAAAGCCCAGGGTGACGTGAATTCCACCTGTATGTGCGGTGCGGTGAGTGGTATCGCCCTCGTCTTACCTCTGAGGAGGCTATACTATACAAATTGATCCGTTAATCCCGTAATAGGACAGGAATGGGTCAAGGGTCGCGCCACCCGGAAATGACGCTGGAAAGCGTGAGGACAGGTGTTTCCTGCGAGCACACGCCGTGACGGCCCGAGGGCAAAAAAAGCCCTGGTGTTCGGATGGATTGCCGCACTGGTGGGGTGCTGGTCCGCGTCGGCTCAAGTGCCCACCGACACCGCGAACAAGCGGTGCCTGCAGTGCCACGGGCAGCAGCACATCGCCGAGTTGGGGCCTGGTGAGCGGCTGACGATGGTCGGAACGTGGCTAGGGACGGAAGTGCGTCCGGGCACGCCGCCTCAGACCCAGCCCGTGCTGAGAGGGGATGAACCGGCCACCAGACCAGGTCTGTTTGTGGCACCCAACGCGCTCGCAGGCAGCGTGCACGCAGGAGCCGCGTGCGTTGATTGCCACGAAGATGCGACCAATCTGCCGCACGGCCCGCGGCTCAACCTGACGACGTGCGCGACCAAGTGTCACGAAGGGGCCGCACAGCAATTCCCCACAGGTGCTCACGCCGAAGCCCTGAAGAAAGGGCACCCCCTTGCGCCCACGTGCGCGTCCTGCCACGGGGGTCACTCCATTTTGGCGGTCAGCGACACCAAGTCGCAACAGCACCGGCTCAACAGCATCTTCCTGTGCGCGGATTGCCACGAGAAGCACCTGAAGCAGACACCCGGTGGATACGAGCCCAAGTCGCACATTGAGGCATACCTCAAGAGCGCTCACGGCAAGGCGATCGCGGAAGCGGGGCTGGTGGCCGCGCCGACCTGCGCGGACTGCCATTCCGCGCACGCCGTACACCCGGTGAGCGACCCGGAGTCGCCGGTGCACCGCAGCAAGATTTACACCACCTGCGGGCGGTGCCATGTGGGCATCCTCTCGATCTACCAGAAGAGTCTGCACGGCCAGATGGCCGCGGCGGGCGAGATGAATGCCCCTGTCTGCACGGACTGCCACACCTCGCACGAGATCATCCAGCACGACAAGGTCGCGTTCAAGCTTGCCAGCGGAGATCGGTGCGGGAAGTGTCACGAGGATCGGATCGAGCACTATCACGAGACGTTCCACGGCAAGGCGTTGGCGCTGGGGCAGTCCAATGTGGCCGCGTGCTACGACTGCCACGGGCACCACGACATCGTGCCGATCAAGGACCCGCTGAGCCGCCTGCACGGCGAGAAGAAGCTGGAAACCTGCCGGCAATGCCATCCATCCGCCACCGAGAAGTTCACCTCGTACATCGCCCACGCGGACCACACCAACCGGGAGCTGTACCCCACGCTGTACTGGACGTTTGTCGCGATGACGGCGCTGGTCGTCTGCACGTTCCTGTTCTTCGGCGCCCACACCATCCTTTGGTTCGCGAGGTCCGCCGTCCTGTACATCCGCGATCGCAAGGCATTCCGGGAGATCAAGGCCCGGGCGCACGCCGACGACGAGACCTTCGTCCGTTTCAAGCCCTTCGAGCGGTTCCTGCATGTGCTGGTCATGACCAGCTTCCTGCTGCTTGTGGCGACGGGCATGCCGCTGAAGTTCTACGACACGGCGTGGGCGAAGGAACTGGTCACATGGTTTGGAGGTCTTGAGGCCGCGGCGCAGCTGCACCGGCTGGGGGCCGTCGTGACGTTCACGTACTTCACGCTGCACATCGGCAGCATGCTCATCGCCGGGTACAGGAACCGCGAGCAGTACCGCGAGCACGGGAAGTTCAGGGTACGGAAGTTCCTGGGTGTGCTGTTCGGCCCGGACCTGCCGTACCCGCACGTGCAGGACCTGAAGGACTGGTGGGCGCACCAGAAGTGGTTCTTTGGCAAAGGCGAGCGGCCGCAGTTCGACAAGTGGACGTACTGGGAGAAGTTCGACTACATGGCGGTCTTCTGGGGTGTGGCGGTCATCGGCGTCAGCGGCCTGGTGATGTGGTTCCCCGAGTTCTTTACCCGTTTCCTTCCAGGCTGGACGATCAACCTCGCGCTGATCGTGCACAGCGACGAGGCCCTGCTGGCCGCGGGGTTCATCTTCGCATTCCATTTTTTCAACGTGCACTTCCGCCCCGAGAAGTTCCCGATCGACTCGGTGATCTTCTCGGGTCGCATCTCCAAGACTGAAATGCTGCACGAGCGCAGGCGGTGGTACGACCGCCTGGTGGCCACGGGCCGGCTGGATTCCATACGCATCGGTGATGAATGGTCTCAGTGGCGGAAGGTCATCCACCCGCTGGGGTTTCTGGCTTTCGGCCTTGGGCTTGTGCTGCTCGTTCTCATCGTGGTTGCCATGACGGCACGCTTCGGGTCGCGCTAAGGGTGGAGCATGACATGAAAACGCTCGCCAAAGTACGGAGTCACTCACAAGCCGGAGGGAGCCGGCGTGCAGTATTCGCCGCTGCCGCTGTCCTGGTGGTGTGGACTCGCGTGTGCGCGGCTCAACCCTCCTCGGGCGCAACGCTTCCTCAAGTCGCGGCGGACAACAAGCGCTGCATGCAGTGCCACGGTCAGCAGCACATCGCGGCCCTTTCTCCGCAGGAGCGTCTCTCGATGGTCGGTACGTGGCTGGACCCGCAGAAGCCCGCCCCGCCGTTGCCAGCATCGTCGGACCAGCCAGCCGCCGACGGCCCCGAGGTGCGTCCCGCCCTGTATGTTCTGCCGGATGCGCTCGCGGGGAGCCCGCACGCAGGCAGCCGGTGCGTGGACTGTCACGAGGACGCGGCCAACCTTCCGCACGCGGCGAAGCTGCAGAAGGCGACGTGCGCGACGTCATGCCACGCGGATGCCGCGACTTCCTACGCCGCAAGCACTCACCGAGAAGCGATGGACCAAGGCAACCCCCTTGCCCCGACCTGCGCATCGTGCCATGGCGGGCACGAGATGCTGAAGGTCACCGACCGGCATAGTGCGCAGTTCGGGCTCAACTCTCTGTTCCTCTGCGGCGACTGCCACAAGCAGCACGTGGCGACCGCGACCGACCAGGACCCATCGGGTCGCATTGCCCACTACATGGACTCGGCCCATGCCCGTGCGGTGACCAAGGCCGGCCTGCCCATGGCCGCCACGTGCGCCGATTGTCACACAGCACACGGGGTGCGCCCCTCAAGTGACCCAACCTCCAGCGTCCACCGGTCCAACATCCCGGAGACGTGCGGCCGTTGCCACGTGGGAGTGGCCGAGACCTACGCCACCAGCGTGCACGGCATGAAGCGTGCGGAGTCCAACGGCAAGACCGCTGTGTGCACGGATTGTCACACTGCCCATCAGATCACACTTGCGTCCACGCCGACGTTTGTCCAGGACGTGATCGCCGAGTGCGGGGAATGCCATGACTCGCCTGACGCCAATGGAGATCGAGTGGGCACGTACTACCAGACGTACCACGAGAGTTACCACGGCCAGGTGGCCCGCCTGGGTGGTCAGCGGGCTGCCAAGTGCAGCGATTGCCACGGCTCGCACGACATTCTGCCCCTGAAGGACCCAAAGTCCAGGGTCAGCGCTGTCAACAGGGTGGAGACGTGCCGCGCGTGCCACCCGGGGGCCAATGAGAACTTTGCTGAGTTTGACCCTCACGCGAACTACAAGGACGCCAAGAACTACCCGGTCCTGTACGGCGTCTGGCTGTACTTCATGATCGTGATGTCGGCTGTGTTCACTTTCTTCGGTCTGCACACCATCCTGTGGTTCGTGCGGTCGATGATCGAGCGCCGCCGGCACGGTCCGCAGCTACCACACGGGCACGCGTCCACCGCCATTCGACGGTTCGACACGCTGGACCGGATCAACCATGCGTTCGTGGCGCTGACGTTCTTCGGTCTGACCGCCACGGGCATCCCGCTGGTGTTCAACGATCAATCCTGGGCGCGCGTCGTGGCGTCGCTCATGGGCGGCATCGAGGCGGCCGGGCTGTGGCACCGCATGTTCGCTGTGCTGCTCATCGGGAACTTCGTGCTGCACTTCCTTGGGCTGGCACGCAGGTTCCTGACACGCAAAGTGTCTTGGAAGGAATGGCTCTTCGGCCCAGCGTCCCTGCTGCCAAGGTGGAAGGACGTAACCGACTGTCTCGGCATGCTCGGCTGGTTCATCCGTGGGCGCAGCCGTCCGCGCCTGGATCGCTGGACGTACTGGGAGAAGTTTGATTACTGGGCGGAGGTGGGGGGGTCGGTCATCATCGGGGGCTCGGGCCTTCTGCTGTGGTTCCCGGAACTGGCCTCCCGCATCATGCCCGGGTGGGCGTTCAACATCGCCATGGTGGTTCACGGGTACGAGGCGCTCCTTGCGATCTGCTTCATCTTCACCATCCACTTCTTCAACGCGCACATGCGGCCGGGCACGTTCCCGGTTGACGAGGTCATCTTCACCGGCAGCATGCCGGAGAAGGAGTTGAAGGAGCAGCGTCCGGCGGAGTACCACCGCCTGCTCGCCACGGGCGAGCTCGAGTCTCTGCGCGTGCCCGCGCCCGATCCCAAGCGCAAGCCCGTGATTCTCGTTGTTGCCATCGTTTCCGTTGCCTTCGGCTTGTTGCTTCTGGCATTCATCTTGATTGGTGGTCTTTCCTGAGTTATGAACAGGCCCCCTGCCATCGCCCGACTGCGTGAACACCTGCGAACGCGCCGCAGGCTGATACTCAGCTGCGCAGCCATGTTGGCTGCGACGGCTGGGGTGGGGGCGGGAGTTCTGGTATTGCGGGGCGTCAGCACCGCGCCCTTGCCGGATCCCACGCCCGAACTTCAGCCGACTGGTGTGCTGACGGTTGACCCGCGCGTGCGGCCGATGCGGGTCGTGGCTTTCGCTGAGGGCTGTACCACCGGTGGGTGTCACGGAAGCTTGACGTCCGCCCCTGTCGTTCATCCCGCAACATCCCAGAACGGGTGCAGCAGTTGTCATGCGCCGGACGCAGGGAACCATGTCTATCCGCTTGTCCGTGAAGCGACGGATATCTGTGGCACCTGTCACGACACCGGCGCGAGCGATCGGTTCCAGCATGGGGCGATGAGCGGTGGGACGTGCCTGTCGTGCCATGCACCGCATGGCGGAGCCTCCCGTGAACTGCTCGCGGCGGACACCACGCAGGCGGCATGCTCCCAATGTCATCCGGCCATCGAGGGCACGCACCAGCACGCACCCTACGCGGCGGGAGCCTGCGGGGAATGTCACAACCCGCACGGTGCTGACAATCTGCACCTGCTCGTCGGTGGTACTGGAACAGACCTCTGCAACCGCTGCCACGCTCCCGTGGTCGTCGCTATGGCGTCTCAACGGCATACCCATGCCCGCGTGAAGGGTGGTTGCTCCGCGTGCCACGCTCCGCACGCGGCTGATGCCACGGGGCTCCTCCACGCGCCGGCGAGGGAGTTGTGCGTTTCGTGCCACACTGAAGTGGGGAGCACGATCTCCCATGCCACCGTGTCTCACGACCCGGTTCTCGCGGGTGAACAGTGCGTGACCTGCCATGATCCGCACGCGTCCGACCAGCCGAAGATGCTCCGCGCATCGCAGGGCACGGTGTGCCTCAAGTGCCACGATCAGGAAGTCAAGGCGTCTTCAGGGCGCACAGTCGCGGCGATGGGAGATGTACTGGCAACTTCGCCCGTGATCCATGGCGCGGTGGCGCACGGGGACTGCTCGGCATGCCACAGCGTGCATGGAGCCACGCACGAACGCCTCCTCAAGCAGCTCAACCCCGACACGTTCACAGACCCGTACGACGCGGGCAACTACGCGATGTGCTTTGGGTGCCACGACCGTGGGATTGCGGAAGAACGCTCCCCAACGCAGTTCCGCGATGGCGATCGAAACCTTCACGCGGCGCACCTGAGAGCAGGTGAGAGGTCGCGGGGCTGCTCCGCGTGCCACAGTGTTCACTCCAGCACGCTGCCCCGGCTGCTTGCCAGCAGTGTCCGATTCGAAGGGGGATCGTGGGAGATGCCCATGAAGTTCTTCCTGACACCCACGGGCGGGAGCTGCGCACCCGGGTGCCATGAACAGATGGCGTACAGCAGGCTCCCGGGCGGAGCTCGGCAGAATGGAGGCCAGCCATGACCCTGCGTGCCACTTCGGTGCTTGCCATCCTGCTCTGCGCACATGCCCTGCACGCTCAGCCGCTGGATTCCACCGGTTCAACAGCGCCAGCGCCGAAGGTGCTCCCGCCGCGTGAAGGGTGCGTGACAAACGAGTGCCACCCCGGCATCAAGAGCAAGCCGTTCCTGCACGGACCCATCCGCGTGAACGGCTGCGAAGGCTGCCACAAGTTGACCGACGAAGCGAAGCACACGTTCGAGCCGCTGCGCGAGCGCCACGAATTGTGCGCGCTCTGTCACGCACCCGAGCCGCCATCAAGCCCGGTCATTCATGAACCATTCTTGAAGGGCGAATGCCTCGCATGCCACGACCCGCACGGCAGCACCGAATCACGGCTTCTGCGAGGACAGCGGTACGCCGATGCGTGCGCGAAGTGTCACGCTGATGTGACCGGTGCGCACGACAATGTGCATGGACCCGCATCCGTGGGCGCGTGCGGCGCGTGCCACGAGCCGCACGCATCCAAACTGCCCAAGCTGCTCAACGCACAGGGTCGCGACCTGTGCCTGAAGTGCCATGTACGGACAGGGCTTGAGATCAGCTCGGCCCAGGTGGTGCACGAGCCCGCCCAGGGTGATTGCCAAGTATGCCACGACCCCCACGCGACAGACCAGAAGGCGATGCTCGTCGCCGATGCGGCGTCGCTGTGCACGGGCTGCCACGCAGACGTCCAGCACACGATGGCAACCGCGACGACCCAGCACGCCGCGGTGACCATGAAGCGTGCGTGCCTCAACTGCCACTCTCCACACGCGAGCAGGAACCCGTCCCTCCTCAAGCAGGACGTCAAGTCTCTGTGCTTTGAGTGCCACAACCAGCCCATCCCAATGCCCGATGGCACCCGGCTCGTCAACATGAAGGAAGTGATCGATACTGGCAAGAGCCTGCACGGGGCGGTCACACAGCGCGGGTGTGTGGAGTGCCACGAGATCCACGGCGGCGGGCACAAGAAGCTGCTCGTGAACGAGTACCCAAGCGACCTCTACTTCCCGTTCAGCGAGTCCTCCTATGCCCTCTGCTTCTCCTGCCACGACCGCCAGCTCGTGCTGCTGGCGAACACCACGGGCGCTACCAGCTTCCGCAATGGTGATCAGAATCTGCACTTCGTGCACGTCAACAAGGACCAGAAGGGCCGTTCGTGCAAGGTGTGCCACGACGCCCACGCCGCGAACCGTGACAAGCACATCCGCGACGCGGTGCCATATGGAAAGGGTGGCTGGAACCTGCCCATCAAGTTCGAGCCCACCGTGGACGGCGGACGTTGTGGCGCGGGGTGCCACGCGGCCCTCGAGTACAACCGTGCCATCCCACTCGCGTACCCCCAGCTCAAGACCGGTGCGTGGAAGGGCGAGGACATGCCGCCCGGTTCGATCGCGGATCCGCAGCCGCCCACCAAGAGAAAGTAGCCTGTACACACCACCCGCAGCCATACCCATCAAGGAGATGATCATGCTCACCAAGTTCTCGTTCACCACAATTAGCGCCGCGGCCATTCTCGTGTTCACGATGGCGACCGCACAGGCCGACGACCTGCGCAACGTCAAGCGCGGCGAACCCATCCCCGCGTTCAAACTCCCGACGATCGACGGCTCACTCGCGGACAGCGATGCGATGAAGGGATCGGCCGTGGTCGTGGTGTGCCTCTCGGCGGAGCAGCGCCGATCCGAGATGGCGATGATGGATTCCTCCGCGGCCGTCAAAGAGCTCGCATCGCCCGATGTCAAGCTCATCCACGTCACGGCGGACGTGGTGCAGCGGTCGTACTTCGAGAAGTTCCGGCGCGACCGGGACATTACGGCAACGCTGGCGTTTGACCCCGAACGTGTGGTGTACGGCAAGCTCGGCCTCATCGTGTTCCCAACCACCGTCATCATCGGCAAGGATGGCAAGGTGGCCGAGGTCATCAGCCTGCACAACCCGGACTACAAGAACACGCTGACGGCATACCTGCAGCACGTGCTTGGCTTGATCACGGATGAGCAGCTCAAAGCCAGGCTCGCCGAGCATGTCAGCGACGACGCCACGCCCAAGAGCCTCGCATCGGCGCACCGTGCTCTCGCGCGTTCCATGCGGCAGAAAGGCCAGCTGGAACCCGCCAAGGCCGAACTGAACAAGGCCCACGAGCAGGACCCGGCGAACGACGAAGTGGTGCTGGATATCGCGGACCTGGACCTCGCCATGAGCAACTACAGCGAGGCGGAAACGATGATCGCGGCAGTGCTGGCAAGGCAGCCCGACCACCGTCGCGCGAAGCAGCTCAAGGGCATTTCCCTGTTCCATCGCGGCATGCTCGACGACGCCCGCGCCGCGCTGGAAGAGGCTCTGTCACTGAACCCAAGCCCGGAAGTGGCGCACTACTACCTCGGCCAGATCAGTGAGCAGCAGGGCAAGACGGACGAGGCCCTCAGGCACTACAAAGAAGCACTCCGCCGCGTACTCCACGAAGGGAATCAGGCCGACGCAGGGAAGTAGAGGCGGCGACTGAAACCAATGGGGTGAACGCGGTTGACCGCGGTGGGGGGTGTGGCAAGCGCTCCCCGCTTATCGCGTGCCAGGCCGCGACACTTCCACCCAGCTCGTCTCCATATGCCGGACGATTGCGCCGGTGGTCAGATAGATCACCTGCTCCGCGATGTTCGTGCAATGGTCCGCGATGATCTCGCACATCGAGGCCATTTCGTGGAGTTGGAACGCAAAGTCCGGCGTCGTTTGGCCCTTGGCAAGCTTCTGCTCGGCCTCGCGCAACAGGGCCGCCTTGAACGCCGTGACGGCGTGCTGGCTCTGCAGCACAATGTTCGCGAGCGCAGGATCGCTCCTGCTCAGGCTCTGGTTCACATCCCGAACGATGCCGATGACGCTGTTGGTCATCACGCGGAACGTATCCGGGAGGGGGGTGGAGAGCTTCCGCAGGGCGGGAACAAGCTCCGCGAGGTCCACCGCGACGTCCGCGATGCGTTCGAGCTCGTTGTTGGCCTTCACGATCGTGAGGAGTTCGCGGAGCTGCTTGGCGTCGATCTCGGCACCGCCCCGGGTGGCTTCGGTGAGCACCTGCACGCACCGCTGTTCGATCGCGACATCTGCCGCGTCCACGGCGTCGTCCATGGCGATCGCGGTCCGGGCCTTGGCCTCGTCCCGGTCAAACGCTGCGGCGACGGCCGCTTCCAGCATCGCCTGGACACGGCCGCCCTGCTCAAGGAGTTCTCCCTTGAGGGCGTGCGTCCGCTGCGCGAATCCTTCGGGGGTGGTGGGCATGATCGCTCCGTGATTCTGACCCCAAAACACTATGCCCCGTCCGCCCGCACGCGGTATCCTTGCCGCGACCGGCCCTCCGGCCACCCACGCACCCGCAACGGAGCCCAGCATGCCCTTTGAAATCACCGCCCTGCACGCCCGCCAAGTCCTTGATAGCCGCGGAAACCCCACCGTGGAAGTGGACGTGATGCTCGATTCCGGCCACCTCGGCCGGGCGGCGGTTCCGAGCGGTGCTTCCACCGGCGAGCACGAGGCGTGCGAGCTGCGCGACAACGACAAGGGTGTATACGTCGGCAAGGGCGTGCTCAAGGCCGTTGCCAACGTCAACGAGCTCATCGTTCCTGAGCTCCTGGGCATGGACGCCGGTCAGCAGGAAGCGATCGACGCGACGCTGCTGCGCTTGGACGGCACGCCCAACAAAACCAAGCTGGGCGCGAACGCGATCCTTGCGGTGTCGATGGCCTGCGCGAAGGCCGCCGCCGAAGCATCGGGCATGCCGCTCTACCGCTACCTGGGCGGCAGTGGTGCCAAGACGCTCCCCGTGCCCATGTTCAACATCCTGAATGGCGGCAAGCACGCCGACAACACCGTGGACTTCCAGGAATTCATGGTGCAGCCCTGGGGCTTTGACAACTTCGCCGATGGCCTGCGCTGCGGCGTCGAGATCTACCACAACCTCAAGAAGGTGCTCCACGACAAGCACCTGTCCACGGCAGTGGGTGACGAGGGCGGCTTTGCCCCCAACCTCAAGAGCAACGAAGAGGCTCTCCAGATCATCGAGGAGGCGGTCAAGAAGTCCGGCTACAAGTGGGGCGAGCAGGTCTTTGTCGCCCTTGATCCTGCCACGAGCGAGTGCTGGAACGAAGCCGCGGCCGACAAGAAGGTCGGCTACAAGATGTTCAAGAGCACCAAGCAGGTCGTGAGCAGCGACGAGATGATCGACATGTGGGCCAACTGGTGCAGCAAGTACCCCATCCGCAGCATCGAGGACGGCCTTGCCGAGAACGACTGGGAGGGCTGGAAGAAGCTGACCGCCAAGCTGGGTGGCAAGGTGCAGTTGGTGGGCGACGATCTTTTCGTCACGAACAAGAAGTTCCTGCAGAAGGGCTTGGACCAGGGCTGCGCCAACGCGATTCTCGTCAAGGTTAACCAGATCGGCACACTCAGCGAGACCTTCGAAGCCGTGAACCTCGCGACGCGGAGCCGATACAGCGCCATCCTCAGCCACCGATCTGGAGAGACAGAAGACGCGACGATCGCCGATCTCTCCGTCGCGACCAACTGCGGGCAGATCAAGACCGGCGCCCCCTGCCGCAGCGACCGCAACGCGAAGTACAACCAGTTGATCCGGATCGCGGAGGACCTGGGTAGCAGCGCGGTGTACGGCGGGGGGATGTGGTGGAGGAAGTAATCGCTCGGGCCCTTCGCTTCGGTTCATGTCGCTCCGAACGCCAGAACAAACTGGCGGATGCAGGTCGATTTTACATAACCTATCTCGCGGAATCGGCCCTTGCGGGCACTTTCCGGATGGTGTAGGCTCTTGCCTCAATTCCCGCCCACTGCGTCAACAGTGAACGGGATGTGGGACCGCGTGTCATCAGCACCGGCCCCCGGACACAGGTAGGTTTTGTACCCATGTCACCGGACTGTAGTCATTTCTGGTTCAACGTTCCCGAAATGGGCCACCCCGTGCCCATCCGGGAATATGGCCATTTTTGACGCAGTCCTCCCGAGAGGTACTGAACTCCTGAGCCCGGTGGTTGGGCTGGTGACCGGCTCATCAGGCCCGGTCCCGTCTTGGCATGGACGCCAAGCACCGCCCTCGTAGGGCATTGCCGCGTCTCTTTTCTCGGGAGTGCGTCATGCTCGAAGGATTCACGTTCAAGTGTCAGGGTGCCGTCATCGAGAGCCGCAAGCTCGAAGCGAAGACCGGCAACCAGTTCGCCCACCTGCTCAAGGTCGGCTGTGGTGCATTCACCCAGGAACTCAAGGTGGCAGAGCCCCTCTGGAAGAAGGCCAAGGAGATCGGCGTTGGCCAGATCGTGCAGTGCGAGGGCCACCGCGCAACCAACTGGAAAAAGGAGCTTGAGGACGTCGCAACCGTCGTCGAGGTCCTCGATGAAGCCGCGATGCTGCGCGATCGCCTCGCCGCTCTGACGGCTGGCAGCAAGCCCGCCCCCGTCCCGTCCAAGTAATCGGCTCGTAGGTCGGGGCATTCCGACGCGCACTAGGACGCGTGACAGGAGCACCCGTCAAAGCCTGCGCGTCGTGTGGCGACGGCCATTCGTACGCGCATTCTGCCTCACATTCTGCACCGATGGCCGGGGGGCTTCGGTGCGGATTCCTCCCGGCGGCTTGTCGCCGTCGTTGCTTTGCGGTCGCTCACGCTCTCTCGGCGTGGGCGGCTTTGTGTCCACCCGTCGCAACACATCAAAAAACATGGTCGAGCTTGAGGTGGTGGAACACACCGCCGAATCGTGGCTCGATCCAGTCAGCGGCCCCAAGGTCGCTGCGCGTCTGCGTCATCGCCTCTCGCAGCGGGTGGGCACAAAGGCGTGGTTGATGATCACGCTCAGTTACGCGCGTCAGCCTTACGACGGGCCGCTCGACCTCTACCGCACACAGCGAGAAGAGCGTCACGTCCGTTCCTTCATCGAGAAGCTCGGCGATGAGATTGTCAAGGTCGCTCCGCACCTTGCTGGCCAAGGAAACCCGCTCACGGGTCGATGGCTCCGCAAAATGGAGTTCCAGTCAGAGGGCGGCGAACACTGGGTCCACTTCCACATCCTGCTCGACTGGCGATGGTTCATTCCCAAAGACGTGATCCAGAAGTGCTGGCCCCACGGCTGGGCCGACATCCGCCGCAAGAAGGGGGAGGAGTGCCTTTATGCAGCAAAGTACGTTGGGAAGCACGCCACTGCTCCCGAGTGGCTTCTCATGGAACGCCCACGATCGGTCCGGATCATTGCTGTTTCGCCGGGGTTCTGGGGTCGACTCGGCGGACCGAGCGTTGCTGAGCGAGAAGCTCGGGATGCATGCTGCTCGCGTTGTGCAACGCCTGCACAACCAGGCGAGCCCGTGTGTCGGCATTGTGGTGCTCGGACCTGGGGAGCCAGGCGATCCAACCGTAAACGAAGACGGCGAGGTGATCGCCCCACCGGCTACGTGCCTATTGGCTATCGGCTCAACCGTGCTTCAACGCGCGTCGTTGTACGTGATCTATCCGGACGGTACATACGCACAATGCGCATCGCTGGTCCTGCGGGGCGGGTCTTGGATGGTCTCTCGCGATGGTACAGAGCACGTGTTGACACTGGGGTGGTGGGACTTCGAGTCGTCACTTGCTCTCGCGTTGTTGAGCGGGATTTGGAACCGCTTAGAAGCGACTTCGGGGGTATTGTCGCCCGGGCTCGGCTTGCCCAACGCAACGCCACAGGAAGTCGCGTAACCGGGCAGAGCGATCCCGCCGCGAGCCGCGAAGCGGCCGCGGCGGGTCGCCTCGACTCGACTCATACCGGAGAAACGCGGAACCCCAACGTCCGGGACGCTCAGTCCGACTTGGTTCTGCTCTCATACCTCGAATTTCAAGGGGCTCTTTCATGGGTCTCGACAGGTCAGCGGCAGTCTTCGGGCGTCCCGGGGCCTTTCCCGACCCCTGTCCCAGCAGCGGCGTAGCCGCAAGGAGTGGCGATGTGGACGGCGTTCTTTGCAATGTTCGGTGCGTGGTACTGCGAGCGTGGTGGGCCTTTGTTCTTCTCGCCGGATGGCCCGCCCTGACCTACGCGCAGGGCCGCGAACCGCCCGTGGGGTCTGGGCAGTTCACCCCGCTCGATATGCAGGATGGGTACTCCAACGGCTTCTTGCCGTTGACAGCGTGGACGATCGTGAGTTCGTTGGCGAGTGCCGGGGCCTTTCTGCTCGTGCTGGCTGCGTGGGTCGGGTTGGCGTTCTTCATGATCCGGCGATTCATCAACACTCCGGGCGGCATGGCGTTCGTGCAAGCGGTCTACGGCGGCGATCTGCAGGGCGGGCACTTCACGCAGCGTACCGACGCGATCGGTAAGCGTGCCGCTCTCAATCAGGAACAAAGGTCGTACCTCTACAGCCGCCTCGATCGTGCCCGGTCCCCGTTCGCGCAAGCACGGATCAAGAAGCAGCTTGAGCGTCTCCGTCACAGTGATGCAAGGTTGAACGAGCTCGCGCAGAAGAACGGTGCAATACCCGTGCATGCTCTCGGTGGTGGTGCTTCTCGTCGTCGTCGGCGTCGGTATTGATTCGATCGAACCGGGGATGTTCCCCGTGAGTTCTGGAGGGCAAGATGATCTTTGAGAATCTTGGGATAGCCCTCGCCTGCGGCATTGGTACAGGAGTGGTGCTGCGGCTGGCGTTGGAGGGAGCAAAAGACCATGTCTTGTGGATATGGCCGTTGGTGAAGTCTCTCTTCTGAACTTCTGGACACTACGGGGTTGGAGTCGGTCATGAAGTTTCTGTCAAACACGAAGGCCCGGGTTCTCGCAGTCATCGCCGGCGTTGCGTTCATCGCTGCGCCTGCTCTCGCCGGCGGCGGCGGCGGCGGCACCTTCACTCCGCTGAACATGGAGGCCATCGAGTTCCCGATCGTCCCCGCGTCGATCGTGGCCGTTGTGGTGGCCGCTGGCGCCGGTCTTCTGCTGCTCTCCGGCGGCTGGCGTGTCGCCTTCTCGATGATCCGGCGGTTCATCGGGAAGCTCGGTCGCTCGGCGGGCTGATCCTCGCGTTCTGACTTTGGAGGGTGGTGGGGGAACCCGCCGCCCCCCGTTATGCGTATCACCCCTGCATCACGCCTCGCTGTCGCGTTCGGTGGCCGCCGCAACGCCTGGCGGTTCGTAACCATCGTCGCCACTGCGAACCTCCTGTTCGTGGTCCTGTACTTCCTCGTGGGCTCAGCCGTTGCGCAGACCTGCTGCGAGACCACTGCGCAAAACACTGCGGACGCTTTGTATTACCTTGAAGCGCAAAACGCCAACATTCAGGCGATGACCGATGGCATGGGTTCGCTCATCGTCTCTAATCAGGAAGTCACCGCCAGGCTGGATCAGTACGGCCCGTACCTCGTGAAGTCGCAGAAGTTCGTCGGCTACTGCGTCTTCCTCGGGTCCGCATGCTGGGGCTTCGGGCCATTCATGAACTGCCTGCGGTCGTCCAAGGGGCTGCTCACCAACCGCGACGATGGAGGTGCAATGTGAGGACCCCGTATTCCGCTGAAGGCGTGGAGTGGTGCGCACGCGGGGTGCTGCGTGCCGCCGCCTGCATCGCAGTCGTCGCCGTGGGTGCGTGGAAGCTGAACGCGCAGACAATGACGGTGCGTGGTTTCATGGACTTCTACGACACCGGCACCGCGGCTCGCACGATGGCGTCTGTGGGCACCATCCGGTGTTCGTATTACCAGCCGGTCGCGGTCGGTGGCAGCGCGTCGGACGGCTGGACGTTCACGCCAGCTGGCGAGGCGTTGGTCGGCGACGCCGCGGCCAACATGATGCCGCTCATCGCCTGGGAGGTGTCCGATGGGGCCACCGTCTACAACACGATGATTGCGAGCGTGGTGGAGTGGCGCGGCGACTTCGACATCAGGGGGTATGACACGAGCCTGCGTATCGGTCTCGTGCCCGGCGATGCGTCGACTGAGGCAGGGCGTGTGTACGTCGGGTCGCGCACCCGGACCGACTCGGGCACGGCCATGGGCTGGCGGACTTTCCCGGAGTCCTCGTGCCGTTTCGGCATCCAGTACGGCTGCCTCTCCGGCAGCGAGCATACCGGGCGTGCTGGCCCCATTTTCCCTTTCGTGGTCGCCACCAAACCGGACGCGTGTGGCTCGGGCTACTCCCCGTGTTCCCCGCTTGATACTTGGGTCGCTGCTGGCATCGTTGCAAGCCCCGTGACCGACGACAGCGACAACGCTCGCAACCTCGGCGCTGCCCAGTGGACGGGCATTCACTCTGCCACCGATCCCGGCACGACCCTGTGGCAGACGATGTATTGGGGTTCTCCGATCTGCATCGGCATCCGGTTCGAGAACAGCGGGACCAATGAGATAACGGTCTACTCCTCGACGGGGTTCC
>DATAKA010000164.1:0-20556 GCA_036261855.1 Phycisphaerales bacterium
ACGATCAACACTGTGATCAACGGCTCGGCGGGTCTTGCCAAGACCGGCTTTGGCACGCTGCGCCTGCTGCCCACGTCGTCCAATGCGTTCTCAGGTCCCATCTCCATCACGGGCCTCAACAGCACGCTGTATGTCCGTTCCAACGTGGCCCTCGGGAACACGGCAAACGACATTGATATCAACGCCGGGCGACTGCAGCTTGATGGCGTCACGAACCCCACATTTCTCGTCACCGGCCGCACGATCACTCCCGGAGCAAGCGGCGGCACGGTTGAGCTGATGAACAACGCGTTCCTCGACCTCAATACAGCGCTGGGAGCGAATGCCAACGCGATGACATTCACGGGGCAAGGGACCGTGGAGCTGAATACGCCGAGCGCCCGGACCGGCTCTACATTCGTCAGCGGTGTCTTGCTGCGCATCAATAGTGCGACCGCCATGGGGAATCCCGGCACGGCATCACTCACGAACGGCGCAGTGCTTGAGGTGAACAACGGCAGCGGTACCTTTGCCGGCTCCGTGACCTTTGGTGCAGGAACAGTGCTGCGGGGTGGCGCTGGCACGCACACGTTCGGTGGCGTGGCGAACGTCGGCGGAAACATGGCGATCAACGGCGGCCTGTCGGGTTCCGATACGCTCATCCTCGGCGCCGACGCCGTTCGTCTGGGGTCGGGATGGACGACAACTGTCAACGTAGGGACGGTGCGGCTGGATGCTGCGAACTCCTACGCGGGTGGCTGGACGATTGCCGGAGGAGCCCTGCAGATCGGCGATCCCGGTGCGATGGGCACCGGCTCGGGGGCTGTCGTCGTGAGCGGGAGCGGCAGGCTCAAGGTGAATGCGCCGAGCCTTGCTCGCGACATTACGCTCAACAACCCAGGTGGCGGCGTCGAGTTGCTCCAGAGCACGACGATCGCTGGCGACATCACGGTCCCGAGCACCAGCGCATACGTGCCCATCATCGGTCCGGGCTTTGAACTCACCCTCACGGGCGACGGCTCCACGTTCGCCTACGGCGGGACAGCCTTTTTCGGCGGTGCCAGCGGCGTCGGATCGTTGCGGGTGCAGGGCGGCGCGGATCTCAGCGGCGCCAGCGCGCGCCTCTATGGCACCGGTGCCGCACCGACGCACATTGCTGTCAGCGGTGCGGGTTCGACCTGGGTGAACACCGGCGAAGTCTGGATTGGCAACAGCCTGGCGGGCGGGGCCACGCTGCTCATCGAAGCCGGGGGGTCGCTCTCCTGCCCGGGCGTCTACATCGGTGTTGGGGAGGACGGTTCCGCGACGGTGACCGGCGAGGGATCAACTTTGACGAGCGCCTCATTGCTCAAGGTGGGGCTCGCATCCCAGAGCACGATGAGCCTTCTCGCGGGCGCGGACGTCACGGCGCTCGACACGTTCGTGGGCGAGGGAATCAGTGCCTCGGGGACATTGACGATCAACGGCGCTGGTTCCACATGGACCAACCAGGGGCTGCTCATCGTCGGCAAGGCGGCTTCGAGCGGCGGCACCCCCGCAGAAGGCGTGGTCAATCTGTCCAACGGCGGCACGCTGACCTGCCTGGGGATGCACCTCGGAGATGGTGCAAGTGCATCGAGCACGCTCACCATCAGCGGTGGACTGACGCGGCTTGACTGCGGCGCAGCGGGCATCCTCATGTGCCAGAACGGTGCCGCAAGCACGCTCAACCTGAACGGTGGACTTATCGATATCGATGGCAACATCGATGACGCCGGCACGGGGGTGAGCACACTCATCATGAGCGGTGCCACGCTCGACATGCACAACCACGCCATCGGCGGGGCGAACCCTATCGACATCCTCGAGTTCCGCTCCGGCACGCTGAAGAACGTCTCCGAAATCAACAACGGCGCAGGCCTCACCAAGACCGGACCGGGCACGCTCTACCTCAATACAAGCAACTCCTACACCGGCACCACGACCGTGAGCGAAGGTACGCTCTTTGTAGTGAACCTCCTCACCGGGTCGGCGACCGGTGCCGGTCCGATCCTGGTCGCTCCGGGTGCGACGATCGCGGGGCCTGGGTATGTCGCGGGGCCCCTCAACAGCAACGGCGGCGTTGCGCCGGCGGGGTTCATCGGCAGCCCGTTCGGCACGCTCACCGTGGAGAACAACTACAACCAGGCACTGGGCGGCACGCTCCACATCGAGGTCGGGGGAACGAGTCAGTTCGATCGTGTGGTCCTGACCAACGGCACCGCGGCGCTCGACGGCACACTCCACGTCACCCTCCTCAACGGATTCGTCCCGGCCGCGGGCGATGCCTTCGACATACTCTCGGCCTCCTCCGTATCCGGCACATTCTCCGATTCCAACTTGCCCGCACTCCCGCCCGGCCTGAGTTGGGATGTTCAGTATCTTGCCAACGCCCTTCGCCTCTCCGTCACGGGCGCTGGCGGCTGTGACTCCACCGACTTCAACAACGACGGCTTGTTCCCCGACACCGCGGACATTGACGACTTTCTCAGCGTGTTCAGCGGCGGTCCATGCAGCAATGATCCCAACTGCGGCGAGGTGGACTTCAACAACGACGGTCTCTTTCCGGACACGCTCGATATCGACAGCCTGCTGTCGGTGTTCAGCGGTGGGCCGTGCTTGTAAGCCGCTCATCGGACGCCACGAAATCTGATCTCGGACACGGAATGCGCACGACATTCGGCGGGGATCCGGACCACGGTGGGAAGCGCACGGACTGCGGGCGCCTTTGGCTGGGGAAGGCCCTGCGAGCCGCACGACGGCGGCACGCCGAAGAGGTGCATCCTTGAACGCGCTGCCAAGAGCCTGATTGTCGCTCTCGTTGATCACCGTACCACGGAGATCGATGATGCATTGACCACAACGGCTTTACCGTCCGCGGACGTGACCTTGCCGATGACGACAATCTCAGACAGTTCCTTGAGCCCACGGCGGCCCTTCATGGCGGTTCGCAGAATCTGCCCCTTCGCGTCCACGACCTGAACGGTGACCGAATGGGAGAGAATGTCCTCCTTGGTTTCGCAGCAGTAGTCCCACGGTGCGGAGCAGGTATCGTCGGGATTCTCGTTGCAGGCCTTGAGCCCGCGGCCCATGAGTGTAAATACCGCTCGCCCGGCCACGAAGGGTTCCTTGCTGCCCCCGATGCGCCCGCGCAGCACGACTTCATCACCCGTCTTGAGCGAACCTTCTTTCCGTGCCTCGGACACGTCCTTGGCGTTCTCCGGTGCTTGCTCCACAAAGAAGCCGCTCGGGAGCGGGCTCCTGGGCACATGGATTGAAGCAGCAGTCAGCACCAGGGCATCGACTCCATCGGCCGTCTCGACTTTGCCAGTGACGAACACCTCCGCGCCTGCCTTGAGACCGAACCGGCCGTTCAGCGTGCCCTTCAGGAGCGTCCCGTCCGCGCCCAGAACCCGCACCGTCGCGCGTGACGCGGCGGGATTCGCATCGGAACTCTCAGGGCGCGCGTCGCCCGCGGGTGTTGGTATGCTGCGGGCGGTATCATCGACGAGCGTGAACGTCGCCGCGCCTGTGCCGAATGCGTCGTTGGACATCGCCACGCTCCCGCGGATGGTGATCGTTTCGCCGACCTTGGCGGACTTCATGGCGGCGGTGATTTCCTGGGCGCCCGCCGGAAGATCAGGCTTCACCAGGGCCTTCGCGTCCTCAATGCTCTTGACTTGCGCCGAGGCCGGCAGTGCGGACAATGGCGCCACGTCCATCGCGCCAATGAACAGCACCGCGGTGATCACAACCGTCCGCGTCCAACACACCACCCGCTTTTTTGACGTCGTCATGATACTTCTCCTTGATTCGAACATTACCGTCTTTCGCCCGACGACACGCGTCGTTTTTGGCAATCGCCTCCACCTTCATACCGACTTGAGCGCGATAGGGATTGTGGGGCGCAGGCACCGGATCGCCGGGGGCAACGCGCCCACAACCCCAAGTGCGAGGCCCGTTCCGAGGCCAATCCCGACCACCGTTTCATCGATCACCAGTCCGAACGCTCCCATCGAGAACTTCACCGCCACGCGGTCGAGCAGCAGCACGCCCGCCGCGCAGGCGAGCAGCCCACCCGCCGCTGTTGCCAGGGTCGATTCCTGGACCATGGACCACACGATCGCACTGCGACGGTACCCGATGGACTGCAGCGTTCCCAACTCCCGTATGCGCGAGGCAAACGCGGCGTACATCGTGTTCAGGCCACCGAAGAGACCACCCACAGCGATGAGGCCGGCGGTCACCCACGCCACGATCTTGATCGGCCGGAAGAAGCTCGCGAGCTTGCCGTAGTACTCGTGTTCGGCCATGGGAACAAGTTCCAGGTCGGGGCGTGTCTTGGTGAAGGCCGCGATGTCATCAAACTCCGCCCCCTCACCGGTCTCTTCGTTGTACGGATCGAGCGTTAGGACGACACACGAGATCGTCTCGCGCTTTGTGGCGGCCATCAGGTCCGACAGGGGAAGCCATACTTCTGCTTCCACGACAGTTCCGGGCGCACGAAAGCGCCCGACGACGGTCCAGGGCCTTCCATCGATCGTGAGGGACCGCCCCACGCCGACCTCGCTCTCGGTGACACCCAGCACGGTGGACGCCATGCGCCCCACGATTACCTCGTCGGCACCGTTGATGGGCCAGCGGCCCTCCGCGAGCGACACCGATTCGTGCACCAGCGCCGCCGCGGGTGTCACGCCCCGCATCATCACCTGACGGTTCATCTGGTCGGCAGGATGATCTGCCGTTCCCGCCTCGGAGGACGCCCCAACACCAATGGGAAGCATGACGTGCACCTCCGGCGAAACATACATCACACCCGCACGGGCGCGGATGCCGGGGACGCTCGCAGCAAGCACACCGGGCGTCGCCGCGGGAATCTCGGACCGCTCCACGCTTTCCTCGCTGCCAGCACCCAGAAGGATGATGTTGTGCTCCCCGCCGGTGGCGCGGAGTGCCTTGCTCATACCGCGCACGAACCCGCCCGCGACGAGGATCAGGAGCACCACCATTGCTGCTCCGGCGACGGAAAGCACCAGCCGCGAGGGTGATCTCCCAAGGTTGCGAACGGCGTACTCGAACGGGAGTAGTCTCATGGTTTCCTCGCTTACACCGCCCGGAAGCAGGCCGCGATCTCGCTGCGGCCTGCCCGCCACGCGGGCACCAGACCCGCCACCACCCCGACCCCGGCCGAGATGAACAGCCCCCACGCCAGGACCGACCACGCGGCGCTGACGCTGATCGACAGCCCCTCCTGCGACAGGCTGAAGTTCCCGTAGTGGACGATCGCAAGAGCCACACTGCTTCCGACCGCGCCCCCGATCAGGCCGATGAGCATCCCCTCGCTCACGATCAGCCTTGCGATGAGCCCTGACCGGAATCCGAGGGTCTGCAGCACGGCGTGCTCCTTGACGCGGTCCTGCACACTCAGCACGATCGCGTTGGCGACCAGCGCGAGCACAGCCGCGAGGCAGCCCCAGCCCAGCCACCGCGTGAACTTCACGATCTCCACGATGTCCGCCCCGGCCTGAGCCACAAACGCCTTCTCGGGCCGCGTCGTCGTCGGGTCGGCCTCGGCGCTGAACTGCTCGTCAATCGCCGCGGCCACCGCGTCCATCCTCGCCGGGTCATCCACGCGCACCGTGAACTGCGTCACGCTCCCCAGCCCGCCGCCCTTCCCGGCCGCCCGCTGCAGGAACTCAAGGTGGACGTAGGCGACGTTCTGATCTTGGGGCTCAGGCGAGCGGATGATCCCCGCAACGGTGACCGTGACACCCGATGAATCGAACGACTGACCCACCTTGAAGCCGCGCCTCGCGGCGAGAGTTTCACCGACCAACGCGGCATCGGTGCGTCGCTGCCACTCGTCCATCGAACCGGCAACCAACTGCCACTTGCTCGCCAAACCGCCTACTTCCTCGCCGGAACCAACCAGGTCCTCACGCGGGACTCCACGGAACGTGATGACATCCAGCGATGCGCGGCAGTTGTTCACCACGATCTTGACGGGCACGGCGCTCACCACGCCTGGGACCTTCTCGATTCGGTCCACGTAGAACTGCGGCAGGCGGCTGGTCGCGGGGCAGAATCGGTTCTCGCGATAGACGACAAGCGTGGTATCACTCGCCGCTGCCTGAGTGGCGCGCCGGACGCCCTCCTGCAACGTCTGCACAGCAATGAAGAGGAACATCGCGATGCTGACGCCCGAAACCGTGAGCACGCTGCGGACACGGTGCCGCCAGAGCGTTTTGACCACGAGGGGCATGAACTTCGGTGCGATCATCGTTCAGGCCTCCTGAGGGACGAGTTGTGCGTGCCGACCTTTGAGGTCGCCAGCCTCGACCAACCGGCCCTTCTCCAGGTGCAGCGTTCGCCTGGCGTAGGCCGCGCTCTTGGCGTCGTGCGTGACGATGATCAGCGTTTTGCCCAGGTCCTCGCACAGCCGCGTCATGAGGTCCATGATGGCCCTTGCGGACTCCTGGTCAAGGTCGCCCGTCGGTTCGTCGGCCACGATGATGGTCGGGTCGGTGACGATCGCCCGTGCGATGGCCACGCGCTGTTCCTGCCCGCCGGAGAGCTGCCGCGGGTAGTGATCGTGGCGATCAGAGATACCCACAAGTTCGAGCGCGGTCCGCACCTTCTCGTGGCGTTCGTTCGCAGAAAGCCGGTGCAGGAGAAGCGGGAGCTCCACGTTCTCGTACGCCGTGAGCACCGGTACGAGGTTGTAAAGTTGGAAGACGTAGCCGACGTGCGTGCTGCGCCAGTCGGCAAGCCTTGACCTCGAAAGCGTGGACACGTCCGTACCACCGATGATGAGTTGGCCGCCGCTGGGCCGGTCGATCCCGGCGATGAGGTTGAGCAGAGTCGTCTTGCCGCTCCCCGATGGTCCCATGAGCGCGAGGAAGTCGCCCGCGGGCACGTCAAGGTCGAGCTCCTGCAGCGGGGTGATCGTGATGTCGCCTTTCTGGTAGGACTTGGTCAGGTGCCGGCACTGGATGAGCGTGGGGCTTTGCGGAGAGGGCCGAGGTTGTGCGTGGGTGACGGTCATGGTGGTGTACTCGAAAGCGGCAAAGGCTCTTTGGGATGCGATTTTCCTGTAGGTTCACGGCGTGGTCGGTTCTGCACTGGATGCAGCGGTGGTGACATCTCCCAGAATCTTGAGACGCGTGCCATCACGGATCTTCGGCGGTGCGGGCGGGTCGAGAATGACACGGTCAGTCAGACGCAGACCGCTGTTCACGACGACGTACCCCTCGTCGGGCGCCGGCGCAGTGGCGACTTCACGGCGGCGGGCGACGGGAACTCCGCTGCCCGAGTCAACAATCCACACATGAGCCTTGCCTTCAGCGGTGGTCACGAGGGCCGCCGCCGGAACGAGGAGCACTTGATCACCGGAATCGCGATCAACTGCCATCCCGTCTGCCGACGCCCCCATCCGGCGATCTCGAACAGCGGTAGACGACCCATGGAGCTTGACACGAGTGAGCATCTCGGCCTTCAGCACTGACGAGGGAACGTCGAGTGCCACCTTGAACTGCACGGTGTTTCGCTGGATGTTGGCTTCATGCACCACACGCGAAACGACCCCAGAGAATGATTGATCGGGCAGCGCCTCGGTGCTGACCGTCGCACGTGTGCCGACGCCCACCTTCGCCGCGTCTGCAAGGGGCACATCGACGCGCACCTGGAGACTTGCCGGGTCGTAGAGACGCAGCACGGTGCCGGTCATGGAGTTTCCGGCAGCGCTATCACCACCGTTGTCCGACATGCTGATGCGTGAACCGGGTTCGACAAGGCGGACAAGAACCACACCGGAGGCCGGTGAACGTACCTCCATACGTGACAGTTCCAGCGAGGCCTGTTCCTCTTCCACCTGCGCAGCGTCGCGAGCCGCTTCCGCCTGGACGAGGGCGGCCCTCGCCTCGGACACGACGCTCTCAGCGGTCACGACTCTTGCCTCAAGCCCTCTGAGACGGATCTCCATGCGGCGAAACTCCCCGGCTGGAACCGCTCCAACCGCAACTAGATCACGACTGCGTGTCACCTCATCGCGCAGTTCTTCAACCGCTGACACTTCCACCAGTACCTGCGACTCGGCTGTCGCCAGGGCGGCCTTCGCCCGTTCTACGTCGGACACCCGTTCCGCGACGGTTGCCGCCGCGGCCCGCAGCCCAAGACGTGCGTCATCGTCGATGAGTCGCACGACGATCTGGCCCGCCTCAACGCGCTCGCCTTCGAGCACAAGCACTTCCTTCACGACGCCTTCCGCAAGCGCAGGCACACTGGTCGCGAAGGGAGCCGGCTCGATCCACCCTGGTGCTTGAACGAGCACAGGTCCGAGCAGCGCGTCACCGGGCACATCAGCGCCAGCCGAACCCCGGTTGGCGTCCATGGGTGCAGGGGGGAGGCCGGACTTGGGAATGACCGCTGCGACGTGGACTGCGAGCCGGGGCCGCAGGACATCTCTCGCCGAATACGCGAGGAGTCCGAACGTCGCGAACAGCACGGCCGCGGGCACGAGCAATCGCGTCGCCCATCTGGTGCGGGGCCGAGGGACGGAGGCTGCCGCGCCGGCCGTCGCCGGCGGGGGAGTGTGAAGTGTGGGTTCCTGGGCCCGACGGAGGGCGCGGATGTCGTTCTGTTGCAAGGTCATGGGAACTTCCTGCAAAGGGGACGTGCACAGTGCGCGATCCCAAAGGAACCGGGGGCGTGAGCGATCTGACCGCTCGCGCCCGGAACGGCGCGGACAAGGAACGTCCGGAGCAGGATGTGCCTAGAGCGTGCGCGCGCAGTGCCACCGCTGCGCATCGCGATTCGATCTGATATGCGGTGGGCTTTCTGACCATGCCAAGGTGTGTCGCCCGTCCGCATGGGCTGGGGGTGGAACCTCCATCAGCACCGCGAGCGTGAGTGTCGCGAGTGCATTCCACTCCAACTTGATGGTCGGGAGACTGGCATCCGCCTTCGCCGCTGCACCTGCGGCTGTGCCTTGGCACGCCGGGCAAGTCGGACAATCACCCGGGAAAGATCCCTTGTTATCGGTGGGCAGGTCGCTCTCGCCGGAAACTCGCTCATCCTTGCAGTGATTGCAGCACGAGGCAGGAGCCGTTTCCGCTACTGCGACAGCCCCACACGCCGATCCCGCCAGTGCCATCGCCTGGCAGCAGCACAACGGCGACCACAGGCCGATGATGAGAGCGACCAAGATTCGGAGCGTGTGCTGCCTCATATGGCGTTTGATGTTAGGGGCAGAGGATGGATCGGGTCGAATCCGCTCCAAGTTCACGCGGCACGCGCCGGTGGATGACCATCTGTGGGGTTCGACCAATAACCTGTGCGTCAGAGCTTCGCAAAGCCTGGCTGCGAAGGCCAGCGGCGTCGCACCTTGCGCGGGTTAGCGGGCTCAGGCAATCGCCCACTCCCCCGGGCCCGCGGCTGGTGTGTAGCGCGACGCCGGCAGTACTGCTTCCATTCCGCCGAATCCAAACGCGCTCCCGAGACGCTTTGGGATGTTGGAGTCTTGACGGAGCAACTGGACTGCGGGCGGCTTGTCGTGCACGGCCCCGCGAGAAGATTGACGCCGTCTCCCTCAGGCGGCGTCAACCCTTCGCAGAACCGATCTCAATTCCCCGAGCGGGAGTTCATTGCAGGAATCATGAGTACGGAAGCTCTCCGGTCCGCCTCGACTGCAGGCGAGAGGAAAGAACGAGAAACGTGGGTGCCCACAGGCCGACGAAGATGCCGAACCGTTCAGCGTGCGCGGCGTCGCCGGCACGGTACAGCATCCAGATGGCAACTGCCGCGGCAATCGACAGGCCGCTTGCAACGAGGCAGGCCATGCTGAGCATGTGCATCAGCGCAGGCGCCAGGAAGCGGCCGCGAGGGGGAGTAATGGTGGCATTGCCCGTTCCGTCCTGAGGAGTTGATGACTGTGGGGAGGGTGTTGGCGGGGGGGATACTGGGGACTCGTCCGTGGACCCGTCCGCCGAGTGAATGGCCAGGGCGAGGCGCGCGGTGCCCGCTTGGTTTGGGTCCACCTTTAAGAACGCCGCGCACTGCCGCGCGGTCACGAGTGCCGCGGCCGTGCTGCGCACGGTACGGGGGAGGTGCGGGCTGTTGGGGTTCATTCTCAGTTCCTTGTGCACCGTGTGACCACGGCGATTGGACTTTCGGAGCCGCGCGGTGAACCAGGGCATCGGCGTTCTGCATGGTTCAGGCTTGGTACAGGTACGCGAGGTGCGAGCCGCGAGGTCTGGACCAATGTCCATCTCAGATCTTGCCCATGACCATGAGCACAATCAGGACAATGAGGAGCACCCCGAGCACACCGCCGGGCGCGTAGCCCCACTTGCGGCTGTACGGGTAGAGGGGCAGTCCGCCGATGAGCAGCAGGACGAGAACAACCAGCAGAATGACACCAAGCATTTCAGCTCCCTTCGGATGGCGTCTGGAACAACTCCAGGCACTCGCGGCCGACGCACGGGTGTGAAGCAGCACAAGCCACACGCGACGGTGCATCCATCATCGCCTTGCGCGGACCAGGTGTCTATGCGGAACAATCCTCGAATGCGTGCCGAGCGATCGATGGCGTGCATGGCTCATGGCACCCGGTGTGTGAGCGTCTTTGCACCCCTGGGCCGGGGCACCGCGGCAGAGATTGGCCGACGCGACGAGGTCGTGGTGTGCGTCGCCAAGGTTCAGCAGTCCGTCCGCTGCGTAGCGCCGGCGGAGTTCGCCGGCGATTGCCTCCGCCAGCATGCGCGTGCAATGCTGCTCTCGTGCGTGGTGCAGTGCGATCAGGTTGAATGGCAGCATTGTGGACTCCTAACTGGCTGCGGAACATCAAGCCGACCACCTCAGCAATCTCGGCTGCACATCTTCGTGGATCGGCGAGCCCGCACGCCACACGGAAAGTTCCCCTATCTTGCTGTAGAAAGCGGACCGGGTCCGCGGCGGTCGTAACCTTGCGGTATGGCCTCCCGAACACGCCCTAGGAAGTCCTCGCCGACATTACTTTCCGCCGTGCGGACGGGGAAAGCCACCCTAAGCCAGGGCCCGGCGCTCGATCCCATCATCACGATGAACGCCGTAGGAATCATCCAGTCCGCGAGCGAGTCGGTGCAGGAGGTGTTCGGATGGACGCCCTCGGAGTTGTTCGGACGCAATGTGAAGGTGCTGATCCCGGAGCCGCGGCGTTCGGCCCTTGACCGATACCTGGACCGTTACCGCAACGCCGACCGGTCCAAGTCGCTGCACCGCACGGGTCGCTTCCAGGCCATCCGCAAGGACGGCAGCATGATCCCGATTGAACTGTCGATGTCGCGAGCGGACTTGCCACTGCAGCGTTCGCCGTACTTCATCGGGATCATCAGGGATGTGAGCAAGCACATCGACACGAGCGCCGAGTCAAAGGGCGATCGGTCACGGTTGCAGCTACTGGTGACCGAGCAGACCCGTGCGCTGGCAAACGCGAACCTCAGGCTCCAACTGACGGACAGGCTCGCATCGCTCGGCACGCTTGCCGCGGGACTCGGGCACGACATGAACAACGTGCTGCTCCCGGTGCGCGCGCACCTCAACGCTCTGGAGCACGCCGGCGTGCCGGCCGCGGCCGCGTCCCACGTCAAGGCGCTCCGCAGGTCGATCGCCTACCTGCAGCACCTCAGCGATGGTCTGCACTTTCTGGCGCTCGATCCGGATGTGCAGAACGTGAACGGATACGGCGTAGGGGTGACCACAATCGCCGAGTGGTGGAACCAGGTGGGCATGCTGCTGCGGAAGGCTGTGCCCAAGAGTGTGACCGTGCGGACCTCTCTGGCAGCTCACCTTCCCGCAGTCAAGATCGCACCCCACTGGCTGACGCAGGCCGTGCTCAACCTCATGGTCAACGCGGGTGAGTCGTTCCCGGCCGGGCGGCGCCGGCCGCAGGTCCACCTGTGGGCGGAGCTTTCGGAGGATGGCTCGGCGGTCCGCCTTGGGATCACCGACAACGGCAGGGGCATGTCGAGCGGGGTGCGCCAGCGGGCGATGGACCTGTTCTTCACAACCAAGGCCCGGGGCATGGGCACAGGCCTGGGCCTCCCGATGGTGTACAAGGTCATCGTCCGAGCGGGCGGAGAGGTTGAGATCACCTCCGCCGTGGGCCGTGGCACCACGGTCGTTGTCTCGCTCCCGGTGGCGGTGAGCGGCAAAGCCGCCGGGCCCACGCACAAGAGGACGGCAGTCATCAGCGTGCATGATCACAGGGCCACCGTGCTGATATCACAGATCCTCACCGCGGCGGGAGTGCACGTGGTGTCCGGCAATGGGCTCATTGCCACGGCGGACCTGTGGATCACCGACCCGACGGACGCCGCGCTTGGCGTGTCGAAACGGCGGCGGCGAATGAACAAGTGCGGCAAGGTTGTGCTCGTCCGCCCACCATCGAAACGGACGGCAGCGGGGTGGGCCTCGGTTGGTGCACGGGTCATCGACCCACCCAACGACTTTGAGGCCATGCGGACCACACTCGGACATGCCATCGCGGGCGGACCCCTCAACGCAACAACCGGAGAATCACCATGACGACTCGGCAGGTGCTCACTGCGAAGGCACAGGTGCAATCACCGACGAGCAAGGCTCGGACTCTTGCGGCGGGCGGTCGAGTGCCCGGTACTTTACCCGCTGGATCGAGTGATGGGCAGGAAGTCATCGTGTCTTCTGCGATCCGCGTGCTCTGCGTGGACGATCACGCGGTGCTTGTGGAGGGCTTGCGCGCCCAGTTTGCGATCAGCGGTGATATCGAGATCGTCGGATGGCTCAGCACCGCGGCGGCCGTCCTGGAGGAGGTCACGCGCCTCCGACCACACGCCGTGCTGCTGGACATCGAGATGCCCGGGCCGGACGTGTTCGAGGTCGCGGACCGGCTGAAGCGGTCGCAACCGGAGGTGCGGATCATTGTTCTCAGCGCGCACATCCGCGATTCGTTCATTACCGCTTCATTCACCGCTGGTGCGTGCGCGTACTTCGCCAAGTCGGATGAGCTGTCCGACATTCTCGGGGGCATCCGCGAGGTGATGCAGAGCACGAAGGGAACGTTCGTGCTGGGGCCCAAGGTTCGTGAGCGGTGCAGCCCACGGTTGACGCCGATGAAGCCCGGCGACCGTCGGCAGCGCCCGGGCCAGCCCACAACGCTCCTCGAGGCCCTGACCGACCGAGAGACGGAAGTCCTGCGGCTGATCGGCAAGGGCCTGACACGCACGCTCATTGCCAAGCAGCTCTGCCGCAGCGTCAAGACGATCGACGGGCACCAGGAACGGATGATGAAGAAGCTCGGGATCGCGACGCGCGCGGACCTGATGCGGTTCGCGATCCGCGAAGGGCTTGCCCAGGCCTAGTGGTGTGGGCCAGCCCGTGTGAACGGGGACGTTTCCGCTGTTGTGTTTGCCATCGTGGTCGCCATGATGTACCAGTCGCGCCTCCGGTCCCGTGTGAGGGCGGGAGAGGACGCCCGCCGACCCGTGGCGGATCTCCACGGCAAACACAAGGCCGGAACACCATGACGTACCGTTACCATTCCGCCGCGCCGATGATCACCGCTGTGATGCTCGCGTCCATCGCCGGCGCAACCGCATCCGCGCAGACCAAGCAGTACCAGAGCACAACACCAGTTACCGCGGCACAGAACGCGGCGGCGAACAGCATTGACTTCCGCTCGTCCCGGTGGCTCATCGATCGGAAGATCGTCAACAACAATGGCGAAGTCGTCGCGACTGTGTCGGACCTGATCCTGGACCGTGGGCGCGGCCGCATCGAGTACGCAGTGGTCAAGACGAGCGGAGCGGGCGACACCGACGCCAAGCAGATCGCGATCCCGTACGACAGCCTGAGCTGGGAGCCATCGGCGGAACGGTTCATGCTCGCGTCCACGCCTGAGCAGTTGGACGCATTCCCTGAGTATTCAGCGGATGCATGGAAGGCACTGAAGAACACCGGGAAGGACGACCAGAGCACACTGCGGGACAGGCTCGTGACGGAGGCGGGAATGAACGCCGATCCCTACACCAGCGTTGCTCCGTCGAAGCGATCCCGCATCAGCGGCGAGGTGACGAGCGTCGAGCGCACCCGCACGAGCGAGTTCGGTGAGCAGATCGAGATCACCGTGAAGCCGGAATCAGGTCCTGTCCGACGCATCGCGCTGGGTCCATCGTGGTATGTCAACGGTTCCTCCGCGGCACCGATGCGCGGCAGCAAGATTGTCGTCGATACGCTGGAACTTCCCCGTGATCCCGATGAACTCCTGCTGGGGACCCACATCCGGACCGGCGATCATGAGCTCCAGCTGCGAGAGGCCAACGGCAGTGCAGCCTGGACGCTCAACACGGTTGAGCTCGGTGGCCAACGCTACAGCACTCCATTCTCAAGGTACCTGCTGCTGAGCAGCCTGCCCGGTGAATCGGTTGACTGCCGGGGTGCCGAGTGCGGGAAGGTGCACGACATCATTCTGGATCGTACTTCTGGCGAGATCGGCTTCCTCTCCATCGACCCCAACCAAAACTTCATGGGCATCGGCGACACCAAGCGGCTCATCCCGTGGTCCGTCGCAACGGTGACCCTGAAAGGCACCGTCCGTGTCGATGCCTCGAAGGAGATGCTGCTGGCGAGCATCGAAACCCCTTCGGAGCTTTCCACGCTGAACACCGGCACGCACGCCAAGCGGGTCTACGACGCGTTCGGCGTGACCGAGCCTCGGTTCGAGCCACGGACCCCCCCCGCCCACGCCGCCGATGCGTCCAACGCGTGGTCGGCCCAGGGCTCGATCATCAGGGCAATCGACGCTGATTCCGACTCCACAATGTCTGGCGAAGTGATCGCGCTGATGGACGTCTCGTTCGAGAAGGGTGTCCAGTCGGCCCGCGCTCTCAAGGTGCGCACGGCGGACAAGAACGCCGCCGAGCAGGTTGTGCTCCTGGGGCCCGCATGGTACATGGACAACCAGAAGCCGGTCTGCAAGGCAGGTGACACGGTCAAGCTGACCGCCTGCCGCACGACGATCAACAACGAGAAGTACTGGCTCGCAAAGTCGGTGGATTGCAAAGACACGCGAGTGGTGCTGCTCGATGTCGGCAACGCACCGGTATGGCAGAAGCCGTAACCACGCTGAGCGCGTGTGGTGCTCCGCCAGGACCGCCCGAAACATGGAGGATCGCCAGTGAACACAACCCAGGAAGACATGCGCGACAATGCGGGCACACTGCGCATCTACAGAGAGAGCACACTGCCTCTCACGATTACCGAATCGACCCAGGTGGATGCGCGGCAGGACGACCTCATGGAGATCGCATCGCCCGACGGGAGGTCGCCTTCACACGCCTTCCGGAGCCTGGGGTGGCGTTGGTTTGCGATCGTCGCCGTGCTCGCGGTGCTGGGCGGCGTCACGTGGATGCTCCTCACAAATGTCCGTATCACGACGATCATCGGGCTGGGAGCACTGGGAGCGGTTTTCGCGGTGCTCGGGGGGTGGCCGGTCCTCATGGCCAGCTTTCAACGAGGGCGTGAGGAACGCGGGGCTCGCAGAGATGCAAAGTCGCAGCTGCACGTTGAAGAACGAACAGGCTGAGCTGGCGCAGAATGGATGACTGCCGGGCAGACCGCTGATCCAGCGTGCTGCACCGGCCGCACGCACCGCAGGGATGTGCGACTCATGACGGCTGGGTGGATAGCCGTCCCAACAAGGCCCGGGCCGACCTGCCTGTCGGGGCCGTACCCATGGAGATTGCCAAATGGACCAGAACGACAACAAGTACGCGAAGGTGCCGGACACGAACCTGAACAGAGACCCGATCAGCGGGGCAGCCGGCGCGCACCCGGTCGGTGTGGGCGTGGGTGCGGCAGGAGCCGCGACCGCGGGCGGCATCGCTGGCGCCGTGATCGGTGGGCCTGTCGGCGCGGTTGCAGGCGCCGCTGTGGGTGCCGTTGTAGGGGGGCTGGCGGGCAAGGCCGCCGCGGAGTCCGTGAACCCGACAATTGAGACAAAGTACTGGCAGGAAACGTACTCCACCAGGCCGTACGTCAAGTCGGAGTTTCCGTTCGAGGAGTACGCGCCGGCCTACCGGTACGGATGGGAAAGCTACGGAAACAAGGGTGCCGACGCCAAGACATTCGAAGTTGCGGAGTCGGACCTCGCCCGCGGCTGGGACCGCGCAAAGGGCACGTCCCGCTTGACGTGGGAGAACGCAAAGCACGCCACGCGCGACGCGTGGAACCGGGTGCAGAAGGCCGCGGGTACCCGCGGCGGCGATACGACCTGATGAACGAACATCCCGCCCCCTCACTAGACGAGTGGGGCCTGCGGGGGTGATGACGAGAGTCCTCGCCCCCGATTCAAAGGGCACCGGCGTCGGTCCCGGAGTGACAGGCCTTCGACATGGAGATTCGCGAATGAACGTTCTTCACCGCACGACATCGGTCATCACAGAGCTCCGTATTCGCAGCGTGCTCGTTCCCTTTATGCTCATCGCAACCATCGCATTAGTGGCTGCGTGCAGCACGACAGAGGGCTTTGGCAAGGATATCAAGAGTGTCGGGGGTGGTATCGAGGACAGCGCCGCCCGAAACAAGTAGCGTCAGGGGCGACGCTCTGGTGCATGTGTGCCTGGCTTGAGTTCGTGGCGAACGCGACGGGTGGTGGTTTTGTGCCGCGAGGGGTGCGATATGGCGAACCGTTCCATCGACTTCCGACACCCGGTGCATGATGACATGGGACCCATCACGCGTGATGAACAAACCGGTAGCCCGCGGGTCCGCTGGCGGATCAGGCCCAGTGTGAACGTGTACGTCGACAGCGTCCAGCGAGCGCCCCGACTGACCGCCCCGGATGAGCGGCAACTTGGCTGGAAGATCATCAACGATGGGTGTGAGTTGAGCAGCACGACGCTGCTGCGATCAAACCTGCGGTTGGTCGTGACCATCGCGGAGCACTACAAGGGCCGAGGTGCCTCTCTCCCGGACCTGATTGTTGCGGGCAACACTGGCCTCCAACGCGCCGTTGCCGACTTTGACCCTGCGATCGGCACGCGGTTCAGCACCTATGCGAGCTGGTGGATCAAGCAAAGCATGAAGCAGGTAGTGAGGGGTGTCGAGGGACATTGTTCACACCCGAGGCTGCGACTGACAGCGGGCATGGCAACGCCGTGACGGCGAACGCATGTACGTCTGACGAGTGCAGGGTGTGAGGATTCCTGCCCCCTTGGATGCACGGATGCGCCAGTAGGGGAGCGTTCCGCACCATCGTGGGAGTGGGTTTTGACACGCCACGGCGCCGACGGTTGGCCCCGCGCCAGCGTTCGCTGTCGAACGCGCTCTCGCCCCGCCGCCAGCTTCACGGTCCGGACTATCTTCTCATCACCCGCCACGGCGATCGGTTGCCCGAACAGCCCACCTTCACTCCTGCTCCACTTCGTCGTGCCGCACTGTTGCCATGAACACCTTAAGCGGTTGCGCGAGTGCCGGACAAAGTAATGGCTCACCGGCCGGTACGTGGAGAGATGGGTGGACCGGCCGCATGCGCCGAACAATAAGCCGTGCGGTACGGAAGCCACGGGCAAAGCCCCGCGCTACTCAATCCCGGCACACGCGAAGACCTCCCGCATGAACGCGCTCTTCGCGTCTGCGTACCCCTCCCGGTTATCGCCATACTGCCTTGCAAGGCCCTGCTTGAGCGCGGCGTATCGGGCCGCGAGGTCCGGGTGCGTGCGCAGGGTGTCCCGCAGGGCCAGGTGCCGCACGGCTTCCTTTGAGCCCTCAACCAGCATGTGCGCATGGTGCGTCCGCGGCGAGCCCTTGACGAACAGGTGCCGCCCGGGAATGCCGAAGTCGCCGGCGTACCAGTACCCCAGCGCCCGCATGGGCTGGATGCATGTGAAGCCGTCCTCAAAGGTGCGGACGAGCGGCATCAGGTCCAGCACAGGCTTGGCGATCAGCCCCGGCACCGATGTGCTGCCGATGTGCTCCACACGGAGGAGCGAAGTGCCGCACGCCCGCTCGATGCGTCGGCACTCGTCCGCGGCGATGGCCAACCACCGCGGATCGTGCGGCACCAGCACGATCTTCTCCGGCGATCGCCAAAGGTGCTCGGGATCGATCGCGGGCCGTGGATGCACGCGGCCAGCGTAGTCGGGAACGGGGCAATGCGCGAGAGTGATACCGTCCGCAGGTCGTTCAACTCCGAAGTCCCGACAAGTCATCGGGCGACGCGAGACTTCCCAGCACCGGAATCCTCCATGCCTTCTCCCAGCGACATCGTCCAGGCCCAGGTCGAGGCGTATAACGCCCACGACGCCGCTGCGATGGCAAGCCTTTACGCCGAAGATTGCGTGTTCACCGACCTGCTCGGGAACGTCACACTGCGTGGCCGTGATGCAGTCCGAGAGCGATTCACCAATACGTTCCGCAACCACCCGCAGAACCGCTGCTGGATCAAGACGCGATTCAGCGTCGGGAATGTCGTGGTGGACCACGAGTGCGGCGAACGCTCGCCTGGTGGGGAGAAGTTCGAGGTCGTCGCGGTCTACACCGTACGGGACGGGCTCATTGCCCGGCTGATGATGGGAAAGGGTGAATAGGAAACATCACGGAAGAATCAGAACAACTTCGGCCCCTCATCCACCGGCACCAGCTTCCCGTTCACCAGACGCATCTTCGGCTTCGGGCCCTTGGACGGCGCAGCCGGTTCCGCAGTTGGGACAGCAGACTTCGTCGCGGCCAATCCCTTCGCGGCTGACTTGGAAGGCTTGGGTTCGGGCCTGGCTGCGGCCTTCGGTGCCTTGGCCTCCGGCTCTTTGCCGCGTGCCCGTTCAGACTTTCCCTTCTGCGACAGGCGCCCCACGGGCCGAACATCCATCAGGCTCGGCTCGTCATCGGGGGCCATCGCCGCGACCTTGAGGCGTGCCGCCTCGGCCTTCGAAATCTTCCCGGTTGGTGGCGCATCAGGGCTTGTCGCTACGTCGCTGGCCCCCTCCGGCACGCCCGTCTGGATGATCACAACGCCGTCGAGGTCCTCCTCATCTTCCTTGATGCGTTTGCCTTCCTCGTCGAGTTTGGCGTCGGCGATCGCCGTCTTCTTCTTCGCCTGCGCGAGTAACGCGTCGTACAGCTTCTTGGTGTCCACACCCGTCAGGGCGTTGCACGCCTGCGCGATCTCGCCGATGTACTTCTGGAAGACATCGCGGCGCTCGGCCTCGCGCTTCATCTTCGCGCGCTTCTTGAGGTATGTGCCCAGCTTGCGGCCGCACTCCATGAGCGCGAGCTTCATCTCCTTGCGGATTTCGTCATAGTCCGCGATGGCTTCCTTGCTCTCGCTGGTGAAGGGCACCCACACGCTGGCCATGTGGATCATGATGACCAAGGGGCCCACCGGCAGCGCGTTGCGCGGGTGCTGGAGGTCGTAGTTGCGCCAGTTGGTCTCGGTCACCGCCTTGAATGAGGAGCATGCGGACTGCTGGTAGAGCAGCGGCACGCGGTTGGCGAAGCGGATGACGCGTGCGGAGTCGTCCGCGGGAAGTTCGCCGCCGAACGCGATCGCGGCCTCAATGAGGAACGGCCGGCCGCGGTAGATATCCGGCTCACGGCTCGACGCCGCGTAGAACTCCGCCCGCACGCCCTTCAGCATGCCCGCCAGCAACTGACGGATGCCGATGGGCGCGAGGCAATCGGTGGGGGGCGGCGGCAGCTTCGCGTTCTGAAGGGTCCGGAACAATGCCTCCGACTGGTCGTGGTCTATCGCGCTGCACAGCGTTCGGCTGGTGACACCGATCGCCTTGCAGAAGTCGCTCGCGCTCGCCGCGGAAACGCGGGAGAAGTTGTCCTGCAGAAACTTGTACAGCGATTCCTCCGGGTGCTCCTTGAGCATCTGGAGCAGGATGCCCAGCTCAATCCCGCGCGGGTGCGGCTGGATTTCCTTGGTCTCCGGAGGCAGTTCCCCGACCGCGCGAGGGAAGAGAATGACGCCGTCCTTCTCCTCGGTCTTGATCGTCGTATTCAGACCGTGCTCGTTGTCGTCCGTGGGCGGCGGCGGTTTGACCGCCACGGGCGAGGCAACCTCCGCAGTCGGCTCAGCAACCCTCTTCCGACGTGCGTCCAGGAGAATGTCGTCATCCTCCTCGATCGTCTTGGTCGGCGGGATGAACGTGATCCTCGCGTGCGGGTTGGCGATCGCCGTCAGTTCCAGGAATTCGTCAACGCTGCCGCGTCCCTTCTGATACTTGCCCTCCAGCTCGATCGAAACGCTGGTGCCGGTGGGGAACAGGTCCGCGGGCATGAACGATGCATCGCGGGCCCCCTTGCACACCGTCCGCAGGGCCTTGGGCGGGAAGTCGTCGGTCTCGACGTCCACCGTCACCTCGGCGCGGTTGAGCTTGGTGTTCATCGCCAGTTCGATGTGGTGCGCCTCGCTCGTCGCTTTGGGCTTCGTGTGAATCACCATCGGCTTGCCCGTGGTGATGAGGCCGTACATGCCCGCGGCCGAGATGCCGATGCCCTGCTGCCCGCGGCTCATCTTGAGCCGGTGGAACTTGCTGCCGAACA
>DATAKA010000165.1:0-9681 GCA_036261855.1 Phycisphaerales bacterium
CGCCGTGCGACCCTCGCGTCGTCGAGGCGATGCTCCCGTACTTCACCGAGAAGTTCGGCAACCCCGGCTCGCGCAACCACAGCTACGGCTGGGACGCGGAGGCCGGCGTCGACAATGCCCGCGAGCAGGTCGCACGCCTCATCGGCGCGGATGAGAAGGAAATCATCTTCACCAGCGGCGCAACCGAGGCTAACAACCTTGCCATCAAGGGCGCGGCCCAAATGTACGAGCGCGCCCCTGCGGGTTCGGGGCTGGTGGACGGCTCCAAGCGCGGCCACATCATCACCGGGCTCATCGAACACAAGGCCGTGCTGGACCCCGTGAAGCGCCTCCAGAAGGAGGGTTTCGACGCCACGTTCATCGACCCGCCTCAGGACGGCGTCTACACCGCCGCGATGATCGAGAAGCACATCCGCCCCGACACCATCCTCGTGAGCGTGATGTGGGCGAACAACGAGATCGGCACGATCAACGACATCCGCGCCATCGGCGCACTCTGCCGCAGCAAGGACATCATCTTCCACGTGGACGCGACGCAGTGGGTCGGCAAGATGCCCACCGACGTCGAGAAGGACAATGTGGACCTGCTGAGTTTCAGCGGGCACAAGATCTACGGGCCCAAGGGCGTCGGCGCCCTGTACGTCCGCCGCAAGCGCCCGCGCGTCCGCCTCACGCCGCTCTTTGACGGCGGCGGGCAGGAACGCGGCTTCCGCAGCGGCACCCTCAACGTCACCGGCATCGTCGGTCTGGGCAAGGCCTGCGAGATCTGCATGCAGGAAATGGACAAGGACGGGGCCCGCCTCGCAGCGCTCCGCAAGCGGCTCGAGGACGCGGTCCTTTCACAGCTCGACCACTGCGCCGTCAACGGCCACAAGGACAAGCGCCTGCCCCACATCGCCAACATCTCCTTCGGCTTCGTCGAGGGCGAGGGGCTGATGATGGCGGTCAAGGACATCGCCTGCAGCAGCGGCAGCGCGTGCACCAGCGCCAGCCTGGAGCCCAGCTACGTTCTCAAAGGCCTGGGCGTGGGCGACGAACTGGCCCACAGCAGCCTCCGCCTCTCTCTGGGCCGCTGGACCACGCAGGAGCAGGTGGACTACGCCGCGGAGAAGATCATCTTCGCCGTCAAGCGTCTCCGCGAAATGAGCCCGCTCTACGACATGTTCAAGGAAGGGATCGATCTCAGCAAAGTTGAATGGGCACACCACTGAATAAAGGCATCGGGCACTAGTCACTGGGCACTAGGGTCCGACGATTGGCAGTCGCCCAGCAGGAACCGGACGTATCCCCGCTAGTGCCTAGTGCCCGATGCCTAGTGCCTAGCTTCAAAGGAGCTTCTCCATGGCCTACGGCCCCAAGATCATCGACCACTATGAAAACCCCCGCAATGTCGGCGCGTTCGCGACCTCTGCTGAGGTGAAGAACCGCAAGGACATCGGCGTCGGCCTCGTCGGCGCACCCGAGTGCGGCGACGTGATGCAGCTCCAGATCAAGGTCGGCAAGGACGGCGTCATCGAGGACGCGAAGTTCAAGACCTTCGGCTGCGGCAGCGCGATCGCGTCGTCCTCCCTCGCCACCGAGTGGCTCAAGGGCAAGACGCTCGATCAGGCCGAGGCGATCAAGAACACCCAGATCGTGGAGGAACTGAGCCTCCCGCCTGTCAAGATCCACTGCTCGGTGCTCGCCGAGGACGCCATCCACGCGGCCCTCGACGACTACCGCAAGAAGAACGGCATCGCCGAGCCTGCTAAGGCGCAGGCCGCGCACTGATCCACCCCCACACGCCCCACACGCCCCACACGCCCCACACGCCGTCCGATAGAACGAGAACCTCACCCCGGCTGCCACCGTAGAATCATCGCGAAGGAACCACGACCCATGGCATCCACCACCCTCACCCAGTCCAACCCCACCGAAGCCCAGCCCACCGGCGTGATCCTCACCGAGACCGCCGCGCGGGAGATCAAGACCATCATCCAGCAGCAGGAGCTCGACGCCGACAAGGTGCGCCTCCGCGTGGGCGTCAAGGGCGGCGGCTGCAGCGGCTTCTCCTACATCTTGGACCTGACCGAGACGCAGAAGGACACCGACGAGCTCTTCGAGCAGCACGGCGTCAAGATCATCGTGGACCCCAAGAGCCTGCTCTACCTGGGCGGCGTCACGGTGGACTTCAAGGACGAGATCATGGGGCGCGGGTTTGTGTTCAACAACCCCAACGCGACCGCGTCCTGCGGGTGCGGCTCCTCGTTCAGCGTCTGACACCCGGCAGTCTGCAAATTCACCACTTCGGGCCCCCTCGCCGGGGCCTTTTTTGTGCCCCGGCGCTTGTCGGACGGCCCCGCATCCGGTAATCTGGGCAAAGATACCGGGGCCCGCCGCCCGCTCTCCCGGCAACGCACGCGCCGCGACAGGCCATCTCGGAAGGACCCGACCCGCACATGAGCCAGGCCTCGATGCCAATGGAAACCGCCCACGGCTACTCACCCCCCACGGTGACGCAGTTCTCGGTGTTTCTTCATAACAAGGTCGGCAAGCTGCACGACCTCGTCGAGATGTTCGACCAGGCCCACTGCCAGATCTGCGCGCTCTCCGTGCACGAGGCCAGCGACCACGCCGTGGTGCGGCTCATTACCAACAACGCCGAGTGCGCCCGGGCCGAGCTCAGCCGCATGAAGCTCGCCTTCACCGAGCGTGACGTGCTGGTGGTCGAACTCTCCGGCAAGCACACGCTCAGCAGCATGTGCCTGCACCTGCTGCGCGCCGAGCTCTCGATCCACTTCGCCTACCCGCTCATGCTGACGCCCGGCGCAAGCCCCACCATCGCGCTGGCGGTGGACGACCTGACGCTGGGCGGCCAGATCCTCCGCCGCAAGGAGTTCAGGCTGCTCGGCGAGGCCGACCTCACCAACCGCGCGGCCTGACGCCGCCTACTTCTCGCGGCTCTCGCGCAGCAGCCAGTAGCGCTCGCCGGCATCCGTCTGCTGGGGAGCAAGCCAGGGCCGCCGCTCCACCGGCTCGTTGGCGCGGAGCATGTTGCGCATGTCCCACAGCACCTGCTCGGCCTCGGCCACGTAGCCGTGCCCCAGCGCGCTCACGTCGATCGTGGTCACTTCGATGGTGTCGATGCCCGGAATGACGGCGATGGGCGGTGCATAGCCCACGCGGGCGAACGAGTGCTTCCACGCGCTGGCCTCCAGCGCCATGTCGCGCTTGGAGATGTAGAGCGTGGTTCGCTCGCTCATCTTGGGGTAGGCCTGCGCGAGGTCCCTGAATGTATCGATGTCGATGTCCGGAGCGGCAAGGAAAATCTGGCCGAACTTGAGGGCGTTCTCCCCCTGCGAACCGCCCGACAGCATCACGCGGTGCATGGTGCGAGCGACCAGGCGGTTGCCCATGCTGTGCGCGATGATGTTGACCTTCGTCGCTCCCGTATCACGCGAGAGGCGCGTGAGGAACTCCGTCAGGTGCTTCTCCGCCGTCTCCACCGCGGCCTCGTCCGCCGAGTACTCCCCCACCGCGTCCGCGCTGGGCCAGGAATAGAACGCCGTGAGGCCCGGCACGTTGAGGTCCACCGCGAGCTGGGCCGCACGCAACGCCGCGGAGTCGAAGGAGTTCTTGAACCCGTGCACGTAGACAAGAATGCTGCGGTCGTTCTCGGGCGCGCGGGCGATGCGTTGCCGGAGTGACTCGTAGAACCAGTCAGGGTCATTCTCCAGCAGCACCTTCTCGATGCGGATGCGGTCGTCCTCGCCCTTGATGAGGCGGGTGACCCAGCTGCTCCCCAGCGTGCCGTACGGCCGGCTGTTGGGCACGAAGCAGATGACGGACCCCAGACGCATCTTGTTCTCAGGATCGCGCGACGGGAGGTACCGCGGCATCTGCGCATCCCCGTCCCAGTCCACGGGCGTAGGGATCAATTCCATCGCGCGGTTGGTGCCATACCACACGCGCACGGCGCGCCCGCCATCGCGGTGCTCCACCGTGGGTTCATCCCCTCCATCACCAGCGCCGCCGTACCACTCGTTGTCCGGCACCAGCCCGCCACGGCTCACGGGCAGCTCCTCAGCGGTGACATCAGCGCGGGGGTCGATCTTCTCCGCGTACTGCACGTGCCGCGGGTCGTCGTAGGGGAGCTGCGTGACATCGACGTCGTCCGGTGGGACCGGCGGCGTGTCGCCGGTGGCCGGCGCGCTGCCCGCGGGGCCGGTCGCAGGGGCACCGCTCCCGCCTTCCATCTCATCGCCGGGGGTGGGTGCGGGCTTGGCGCTGCCGCCGCGTCCACAGGCGGCGAGGGCGAATGCAGTGAACACAAGGAGAATCGGGACGGCGCGGCGGGACTTGGCCATGGTGGGATTCTACCCGCCGGGGTGGGGCTTTATATAGCAATCGCTAACTGATTGCCCGTTGCAGCAAAGAAAAACCGCGGGCCTTGCGGCCCGCGGTCGGAGTATAACACGGAGTTGGTCTTAGCGGGCCGCGCGACGGCGCTTCCAGCCGACGAGGCCAACCATGCCGAGGCCCGCCATGCCGGCCCAAGCGGCCGGGGGCAGGGGGACGAGCACGCCGGGGCCGCCGGTGACCCACGCGGAGCCGCCACCCGGGATGCCCTGGATGTGGGCAGCGGTGTACAGGCCGTTGAGGGAGTTGCCAGCGCCGACACCCAGATCAAGGAAGTCGTTCGCGTCGAGGCCGCTCATGGAGAGCGTGTACACCGCGCTCACCCAGTCGCCGTCGAAGCGGTTGGCGTCGTTGCCTGAAGGCCACTCGAACTTGAAGTCGAAGAACGAGCCACCGTCGCCACGGAAGGCAGAGTCGGTGTCGCTGCCGGTGCGGACGCTATTCGTGCTCGTGGGGCCGGTGTTCTGGGCGATGTTGAGGTCGCCGGGGTTCATCGCAGGGTTCAGGTTGAACAGCCAGTAGCGGATGAACTCGTTGCTCGTCATCCCCGTGGAACGGGCGAGCGTGAGCTGCACCGTGTTCGCACCGGTATCGGTGAACGTCGCGGTGCCCCACGGCGAGGGACCGGTCGGGTTGAAACCCGAGCCGCTGAACTCGCTTGTGAGTGTGAACGAAACGGTGGCTGCATTGGCGGCGGCTGCAAGAGCCAGCGCGGCAACAGCGCTCAAGGACGTGATCTTCATTTGGACAATTCCTCCCTCAAAATCGAACCTGAGCCCCGGGACATGGGGCCCTTCCTCTGCAGTAAAGTAGACCACACGCCTGCCAGAATGCAAGGCAAGAAGCAAAAATTGAGGCCATATCCACCCATGCAGGCTGCAATTGCTCTCAGGATCAAGCGGATAATCTTTCCTGTTATAGGACTTTAACAAGAACGAGCCGCTGACGACCGGAAGTCACCCGATCAACGCGGCCTCGGCGTGCAGACCGGGCCCGAACGCGAGCACCACGGCGGGCAGTTTTCGGAGCTTTCTGAGCCGCTCGAGCACGAAGAACACGGTCGCGGAGGACATGTTGCCGTGCTCCGCGAGGACGGCCCGGGACGTGTCCATCGCTGCCGCCGGGAGCGACAGCGCGCGACCAACGGCGTCGAGCACCTTGGGGCCGCCCGGGTGGACGGCCCAGCCCGCGACGTCGTACACGGCCATCCCCTGGCCTGCCAGCCATCCTTCGAGCCACGCCCGGACGTGCTGCTCGACCAGCGCGGGTACGCGCGACGAGAGCATCATGCTGAAACCAAAGTCGCCGATGTTCCACGCCATGGCGTCCGCGCTGTCGGGCAGGAGCATCGACGCGGTGGAGCGGACCGCCATGCTGCCCTGCGTGCTCGGGCGCCCAGTGACCACCGCCGCGGCTGCGCCGTCGGCGAAGAGTGCGTTGGCAACGATGGCGTCCGCTCGGGTGCTGCTCTGGAAGTGCAGGCTGCAGAGTTCGACGCAGCACACGAGCACGACGGCGGAGGGATCACTGAGCGCGAACGCGCGTGCGACGCGAAGGGCGTTCACACCCGCGTGGCAGCCCATGAACCCGACATGGGTGCGCTGCGAGGTGGGCGTGAGTCCAACGCCCCGCATCACGGCGTGGTCCACGCCCGGCGCACAAAAGCCCGTGCATGATGCCGTCACCAAGTGCGTGACGGTGCTCGCGTCGATACCGGCGTCGGCCATCGCTCGCAGGCATGCCTGAACTGCGAGCGTGCCCGCGTGGACCTGGTACACATCCATGCGGGCAGCGGTGCCGGGCCCGCTGCCGTTGCCGGAACGCAGCAGGGGCGCATCGATGCCGCCGCGTGCCTGCGTGGCTTCCAGGACCACGCCCGCGCGCCGCTGCACACCGGAGCCGGCGTAAATGGAACGTGCGAACCGCGCGACGGCGGGCTCGTAGCCCTCGATGTCGTTCGCGAGCGTCGCCGCGCTCGACTGTTCGATCGAGACGCCCGGCGTCGCCAGTCCCAGGCCGATCATCATGGTGTCCACTGTGGCACCTCCGCCCCGCCGCCCCCGACACCCCCGACACCCACGCCGCACCGATCCACATCCCCAGTCCCCAGCACCCACGGCACAACCTTCGACACCGCAGGAACGCCGGCGGCCAACGCCACGCCCGCTCGCACGAGCAATGGCCGGCGCACGAGCCACGACAGGGCCCGGCACGCGGCCTGCCGGGAGCGGATGATCCGCCCGTATTCTGCTTCCCACCGGGCCGACGCCGCCGGGTCGCCCGCGAGGAAAGCTTGGCAGCACGCGCCCACCGCCGCGGCACCGCGGATCGCCCAGGTCATGCCCTCGCCCGTGAACGGCTCGACGTACCCCGCCGCGTCTCCGACGACGAAGACGCCACCCAGGGCCACTCGGTCTCGACGGCGCGTGAGCGGCGGTGTCCCGTGCCAACGCACCGACGCGGCCCAGCCGGATTCCACGCCGCAGGACTCCAGGATGGTCGCGACGGCCGCGCCCGGCCCGCCTGCGCGCAGCGCCGCGGGGTCGATCGCGGCCGCGACATCCACCGTCGAGCCTTCGATGCGCACCATGCCCACGTACCCGATCGCACCCACGTGCATGTGCACCTGCCCGGGCGCGAGGGGCACCACCCCTGTGTCGACGAGAGCGCCGACGCCCATGCGGGAGTGCGCCCGCACCGTCCAGCCAAAGCCGGGATGATTCCGCAGGCTTGACCCCCCCAGACCATCGGCGATCACGACTGTGCGAGCAGTGACGTGCTCTTCGCCGCCCTTCCAGGAGAGCGTCACCCGCGCGTGGTCCTTGGCCGGCGTGACCGTCGCTGATGTGCCGTCCCGCAACTGTGCGCCCGAACGCTCGGCGTGCTCACAGAGGGACTCGTCCAGCGTTCGGCGTGAGAGCGCAAGACCGGGTGCCACACCGAACTCCGCGCCGCGCTCGCCGCAGCGGATGCGGATCGACGCGAAACTCCTCGCACCCATCCGCTCCAACGCGGGCACCACGCCCATCGACTGCAACGCGGCGACACCCGGAGCACCCAGGCAGCAGCCGCAGACCTTGTCCCTGGGCAGCCTCGCGCGCTCGACGAGCAGCACCCTCGCCCCGGCCCGCGCCAGGGAGGCCGCGGCGATACACCCCGCCGGCCCCGCGCCCACGACGACCGTGTCCCACGGCGCGTGGCTCATTGCCGCCCCCACACCAGGATCCAGCGCGACGGCCACACCCGCCGGATGTGCGCGCCCGGCAGCCCCGCGGCCTGCGCGATGGCCGAGGCCTCGCCGATGGTCCACGCGGCGTGGGCGGAGCGCACGGCGTCGGTGTGCACGATCGGGCTGCGGGAGAGCGCGCGGCTCGCGAGCGCAGCGAGCGCCACGCCGTAGCCGGTCCGCCGGAGGTCGCTGATGATGAGGTGGTTGGCGACGCCCGCCATGTGACGGACCGCGGCGGTCGCGTCTTCCCATGAGAGGTGGTGGAGAAAGAGGCTGCACAGCACCACGTCGTAACGCCCAGGCGGCGGGGCCTTCACGATGTCGTGCACGAAGCACTGCGCGGCTGCGCCGACCGAGGCGAGGCGCGCCTTGGCAACGTCCAGGGCGCACGGGCTGACATCGCAGAGGTGCCAGTCGATCGCAGGACCTGCTCGCTTCGCCCGGACCTGCAGGCGGGCGGGCACATCACCGCCGCCGGTTGCGACATCGAGCACGCGGAGGGGTGCGACGCCCCGGGAGTAGCCGCGCATCGCCAGCCAGATGGGGCGGTCGGCGTGCGAGGCGGCGTTGAGGCGGCCGAGCCCGCGCAGCGCGTGGGCGTGCTCACCGGGGTCAAGCCCCGGCGCGTCCATCAGTTCCGCGGCCAGCGTCCGCGGCGGTGTGGTGCCGTAGGGCATCGTGCTCCACCCATCTCCGTTCCGAGAGTGTTCGGCCCGTGAGGATGGTACGGATTCCCGGCGAGGTGACTTTGGCGGAACATTCCCCGTTCCGCCCGGGCCATCGCTTCAGTGCACACCGGTCGCCGCGAGCCAGCGTTCGGCGTCGAGGGCCGACTGGCAACCCATGCCCGCCGCGGTCACGGCCTGGCGGTACTCGGCGTCGGCGACATCGCCCGCGGCGAAGACGCCCGGGATGTTGGTGTACGAGTTGCGGTTCTTCAGTTCGACATAGCCCTTGTCGGTCAGGGCAACACCCGCGCCGGCGAGGAACTTGGTCGCGGGCGTGTGGCCGATCGCGATGAAGAGGCCCCGGACGTCGAGGCGTGACTTTTCACGGGTCACGGTGTCCTCAAGCAGGACGGCCTCGATGGTGCGGTCGCCCAGCACATCCACCACCGCCTTGTTGAAGAGCACCTTGGCGTTGGGGCGCTCCAGGAACCGCTGCTGCATGATCTTGCTGGCGCGGAGTGAGTCGCGCCGGTGGATGAGGTACACCGTGCTCGCGAACTTGGTGAGGTACGTCGCTTCCTCCATCGCCGTGTCGCCGCCGCCGACGACTGCCAGCGGCTGGTTGCGGAAGACGGGGAGTGCTCCATCGCACACCGCGCACGCCGACACGCCGCCGCCGGACGTGGCGAGACGCATCTCGTTGGGCAGGCCCAGCCAGTTGGCGGTTGCGCCCGTTGCGATGATGACGGCGTTGGCCTGGACCTTGGTGCCGTCCGCTGCGTGGAGCGTGTGCGGGGCACGGGCCGGATCCTTCGAGAACTCGCAGCGTTCGATGTCCTCCTCCATCACCTTGGTGCCGAACCGCTCGGCCTGCGCACGGAACTTGGCCATCATCTCCGGGCCCATGACGCCGTGCTCAAAGCCCGGGTAGTTCTCCACCTCTGTCGTGAGCATGAGCTGCCCGCCGGGCAGCACGGGGCCCGGATCCTGCTTGGGCACGCCGCAGTACACGATGGGGTTGAGTTGGGCACGCGCGGCGTAAATGGCCGCCGTCCAGCCCGCGGGGCCGGAACCGATGATGACGACTTTGTGAGTGGTAGACATAGGCCTCGGAACTTCACCACGGAGACACGAAGGGCACGGAGAAAAGCACCAGAGCGGTTAAGAATCCGGCGGCGAAACGGCCGTGCATCGAGCGATCGCCCTCGTATCGCCCGTGCCCACCGTCCCTCCGACGCGTTCCTCATTCGATGTCGCCGCGGTCGCGGAGGTTCTGGCGGTACAGCGAGAGCACGGGCGGGTAGAGCAGGTAATCGGCGTTCTGCACGATGTCGGTGGTGTTCTGGATGCGGGTGGCGAAGCTGTCCGCCAGGTCGGTGCCGTAGG
>DATAKA010000167.1:0-12442 GCA_036261855.1 Phycisphaerales bacterium
TCGCAATCCAGACCGGTGGGGGCATCGTGAACATCGCGGGCAGCGGCGCGGGCGGGGGCGTGCTGACACTCCGGAACAACGCTCAGTGGGCCCTGCCCGCGCCCGGGTTCTCGGCGAACCAGGTCTTTCTCACGTCCATCGGCGCTGGCTCCACGCTGAATCTCCAGAGCGGCTCGGACCTTGTGCACACCGGGTCCGAACTCCGGGTCGGTATCTCCGGTCAACGTGGCACGCTGAGCATCGACGGCGGTTCAACCCTCACGACAAACGCCGCACTGAACATGGGAGGCACCGGGAGTTCGATCTCGGTCACCGGCGGGTCATCACTCACCACCAGCACCATGAACATCGCGGGCAACACCGGGGACGCCGTGTCGTTCACCGTTTCCGGGACTGGCTCACTGCTGAGCACTTCGGGCCTCATCCGCTTCGGCCACAACCTGACCGGCGGCGGCGGCGAGTGCCAGTTGTCCCTCACCGGCGGCGCCGTCCTCACCTCCACCTTCGTCGATGCCACGCAGGGCTCGATCCGATTCCGCCGCGTCAACGGCGCGGGCGGTTCGCTCACTATGAGCCAGGCCACCATCAACGCCGCGGACGACGTCGAGTACAGCAACGCCGTCACACCGCTCACGATGACCGCCAGCACCATCAACGCCCCGCGCCTCACGCTCAACGGTGCAACGCTCACTGGTGACGGCACCATCAACGCGGACATCATCAACTCCGGGCAAGTCCAGCCCACCGGCACGGGCTTCACCCTGCTTGGCACTCTCAACGACAACGGCACCGGCGTCGCCGGTTCCCGACTCACCTTCGGCAACGGATCGTCCTACACCGGCGACGGCATCCTCTCGTGCGAGGTGCAAACGCTGCCCGGGTCCGCCATCACACCATCAGGCAACCTGCTCCTCGGCAACCCCGCCTCCGTGAACGGAGTCGCGATCGGTGGCACCCTGAACGTCGGACCGCATGTCGTCGAGCTGCGTGACTTCAACGGAGCGATCATTTCAGGCACCGTGAACCTCGCCGGCGGCACGCTCTTCAACCCGTCGAGCGTGCTGTTCGGAGGCGGCACAAGCACAACGCTGGAAGGCCACGGCATCGTGGTCGGCCAATCCCGCGTGCGGGACGCGCGCCTGCAACCCGGGCAGCCCGACGGCGACCGCACCGGCCACATTGCGTTCGACTCCCTCAACTTTGACAACACTGGAATCTTCAGCATCGACATCGAAGGCGAAGCCCCCGGCCAGTTTGACTCGGTCTCCTCCGGCGATGAGGTGGAACTGAACGGCCTCCGCGTCACTGTTACCCTGGTCGGCGCGTACGCCCCTGCCATCGGCACTCGCTTCCGCGTGCTCACCGGTTCCATCGTGGACGACCAGGTGCAGCTCATTGATTCTCCCGGGTTTGCGCTGGAGCTCGTGCCGGGAGCGATGGACGCGGTGTTCGTTGGTGCCTGCGACCCCGTCGACTTCAACGGCGACGGGCTCTTCCCGGACACGGCGGACATCGACGACTTCCTCAGCGTCTTCAGCGGCGGCCCATGCGGCACCGGCACGTGCAACGACGTGGACTTCAACAACGACGGCCTGTTCCCGGACACAACCGACATCGACGCCCTGCTCAGCGTCTTCAGCGGCGGCCCGTGCTTCTGAAGTCCAAGCCAACCATCAGAAACTGAGCTGGTCAGAGTCTTTCACACCAAGTGCCCTGTAGATTTCCTGCGTTGCGGTCGAGCGGTTCAGCGTGTAGAGGTGCAGGCCGGACACCTGGTGGTCCAGCAGGTCGCGGCACTGCTCCGTCGCCCAGTGCACACCGACGCGACGGACCGCCTCCGGGTCACTCCCCGCGCGCGCAATCGCCCGCAGCAGCGGCGCCGGCACGCGTGAGCCGAGCGCAAGTTCGCACATCCGCCGCATGCCCGCGGCGCTCGTGATCGGCATGACGCCCGCGATGATCGGGACGCGGATGCCGGCGAGCTCGCACCGAGCGCGGAAGTCGTAGAAGTCGCGGTTGTCGAAGAAGAGCTGGGTAATGATGAAGTCAGCCCCCTCGTCCACCTTCGCCTTCAAGTGGTCCAGTTCCTGCATCCGGTTGGGCGTCTCCGCGTGCCCCTCCGGGTAGCCCGCGACACCAACGGAAAACCCGCTCGCGTGCGGATGCTTATGGCTGCGCGGAAACTCGCGGATCGCCTTCACCAGCTGCGCCGCGTAGCGGTAGTCCTTCCAGGGCGATTCGCCGGCGGGCAGCCCCTTGGGCACGTCGCCACGTAGCGCCAGGATCGTCCCGATCCCCGCCGCCGCATACCGCGTCAGAACAGATTCGATGTCCGCCGCGTCGTGGCACACGCAGGTGAGGTGCGGGATGGGTTGGAGCGTCGTGGTCGTACTGATCTTGACGACCAGGTCGTTCGTCAGGTCACGCGTGCTGCCGCCAGCGCCGTACGTGACGGACACAAAGCTCGGCCGCAGGGCCTCAAGCTCCCGGATGTTCTCAAATAGCTCAACCGCCCCCGCCTCGTTCTTGGGAGGGAAGAACTCGAAGGACACCGTCCTCCGACCCGTTTTGAGCAGTTCACCAAGGTGCATGACTCAACAACCAGACAGCACAGCCCACGCGGCACCGCCACGTGGGCGACCACAAACCGACCGTGCGTTATCGGCTGAATCTCAGCACCGCCCAAGCCGGGTCCCATCGTAGGTGCGGGGTTTCGGTCGACCCAGCGCAGAATTCGCGCAGAATCACACCATCGCCGCCGACTTGAACTCCACAACCTCGTTCCCCACAAAGACCGGCACACGCCGCCCTGCACCATCGGCCCTGGTGGCTTCGAGCGCCCGGGCCAGATCGCGCCCCAGCCTGTCAATCTGCTGCGCCGTGTGCTGGGCGTTCACCACCACGCGGAAGTACCTGTCGGCCGGCCCACCGGGATACTCGATAAGCGGTGCAAAGAGCCCCGCATCCAGCAGCATCCGGTGCACGGTCTCCATGCGCTCCACAGGGCTCACGGCGAACGTAAAGATCGGCACGCCCTCGGGCGGCAGGGGCAGCCCCTGGAAGAACAGGCTCTGCCGCATCAGCAGGATGTTGTTCCGCAAACTGTCCACAAGCGTCGAATCTTCCTTGAGCAGCCGGACCGCGGCGCGGCACGCCTCAGCCATCGCGGGCGGCACAGGCGTCGATGAGCGGTACACCCATGCCCGCTCCTGAACGGTCGAAATGAAGCTCTTGCGGCCCATCACCGCGCCGCCGTAGCAACCCAGCCCCTTGGCGAGCGTCGTTGTCACGACAATCCTGGGGTCCGAGAGCCCAAAGTGCGACACCGCGCCACGCCCACCGGGGCCCAGCACACAGAAGCCGTGGCAGTCGTCCACGAGCAGCACGCTGCGACGAGGCGGGAGCGCCCGCAGCAACTCCGGCAGCGGTGCGACCGCTCCATCTGCCGCAAACACACTGTCCGTCGCGATCACGACGCCCTGATCGGCGTACTGCTGGCAGAGCCACCGCGCACTGTCCGGGCTGATGTGCTCGTACTCAAAGACCTGCATGCCCGCGGCGACGGCCGCGTGCCGGATGGACCGGTGGGACTGCGCATCGATCGCGCACACGCGGTGGTCGCGGGCCAGTGCCTGCATCGCCATGAAGTTCGCGGTGTACCCCTCCGCGGCCAGGATCGCGGCGTCCTGCCCGGTGAATTCGGCGAGCTCAGCCTCGAGCGACTCGTGCGCAAGGGTGTTGCCCGTGGTCTCGCGAGAGGCCGTCGTGGAGATACCCCAGCGGTCCAGCCCGTCCTTCATCGCGTCCACCACGCGGGGGTGATTGCCCAAGCCCAGGTAGTTGCAGCCCGCGAACGCGACAAGCTCGCGTCCGTTCAGGCGGACCATGGTCGGGGAACAACGCTCGATCGGGAGACGCGGCATACGTGCCTCTCTGTCGGCCATCCTGACCGTGAGGGGTGAGAATCTCACCACCGGCGCATCCAACGCCAGTTCGTCAGGACAGTATCCCGCAGATAGGCACTCCCCAAACGCGAAACAGCCCCGGCGGATGGCCGGGGCTGTCTCAAGTGGGCGGGGAGGGATTCGAACCCCCGAAGGCTTTCGCCAACAGATTTACAGTCTGCCCCGTTTGGCCACTCCGGCACCCGCCCAGGGTCAGAAATCAGGGCGCAACATTACGGCTGCTGGGGCCGCTTGGCAAACGGGCCCTTGCTGGCCGGCTTGCCAAGCCGCACGGCTACTTCTCATCGGGCACGACTTCGGACACGACTTCCACGTCTCCACCCGGCACCGCGGCGATGGCGACCACACTGTCCCCCTCGTCCACACGGGCCACCCGCACGCCCTGCGTCGCCCGTCCGCATTCACGAATCTCGTCCGCGGGCATACGGACCAGTTGGCCACCCTTGGTGATGACCACAAGGTCGCCCCCGGGCATGACGCCGAGGGCCGCGACGCTGACGCCGTTCTTGTCTGTGAGCTTGATGTCCGCCCGCCCTTTCCCGCCGCGGCTCTGCGACCGCATCTTGCCCGTCTCGGGCTGCACCCGATACTCGTCGATGGGCGTTCGCTTGCCATACCCCTTGTCGGTGACGGTGAGCAGGCACAGCTTGGGATCGATCGTGACAAGGTCGCCGTCGGCGTCCGGCTGCATGGGCACGCGGACGACACCGACCACCTCGTCGCCTTCTTCGAGCTCGATGCCCTTGACGCCCGCCGCGCTGCGGCCCATGTCGCGTGCGTCCTGCTCGCTGAAGCGGATTGCCTGACCGAGCTTTGTCGCGAGCAGCACGTCGTCGTTGCCGTCGGTTAGAGTCACGGCGAGCAGGCTGTCACCCTCCTTGAGGCCCACGGCGATCAGTCCGGACTGGCGAATGTTCGCGTACGCCTTGAGCGCCGTGCGTTTCACGATGCCGCCCTTGCTGACAAAGGTCAGGAACTGCGACCCCTGCTCGAAGCTCTTGACGGCGAGGTACGCGCACGTCTTCTCACCGTCCTTGAGGTTGAGCAGATTGATGATGTTCCGCCCCGCCGCCGTCCGGCTCATCTCGGGCACCTCGAACACCTTCATACCGAACACTCGCCCGGTGTTGGTGAAGCACAGGAGGTCGTCGTGCGTGCTCGCCACGAACACGTGCTCGATGAAGTCATCGTCACGGGTGTCGCTCGCGCGGATGCCTTTGCCGCCACGCCCCTGCTGGCGGTAGGTGTCGAGCGGCACACGCTTCACGTACCCGTTGTGAGAAATCGTCAGCGCCACGTCCTGCACCGGGATCAACTCGGCGATCTGGATGTCGGTATCTCCGTCCTCGATCGCCGTCATGCGCTCGCTGAAGTAACGGGCCCGCATCTCGGCACAGTCCGCCTTGATAATGGCAAGCACCTTCTGCCGGTCGGCCAGGATCGACTCATACCCTTCGATCTCCGCGGCCACGGCGCTGTACTCGTTCGTGAGCCGCTCGATCTCCAGCCCCACCAGCTGGATGAGCCGCATGCCACCGATGGTCTCCGCCTGCACACGCGTGAGGGTGATGCCCCCCACCGCTTCCGCCGCGCGGATGCGGTCCAGCAGCCGCGTGGGGAGCATCGCCGCGTACTTGTGGTTGAGCGGGATCTTGAACTTGCGCTGCATCAAACGGTTGATGGCCTCTTCCCGCGTCTTGCTGGCGCGGATCTCGCGAATCACCTCGTCGATGTCGCACACCGCGTAGATCATGCCCTCCAGCACGTGGGCCCGCTTCTTGGCCTCGCGCAGCAGGTACTCGGTCCGCCGCCGGATGACTTCCTCACGGTGGTCGATGTAGCACTGGAGGAGTTCCTTGAGCCCCATCGTCCGCGGCTGGTTGTTGACGAGCGCAAGGTTGATGATCGAGAACGTCTGCTGGAGGGGCGTGTACTCGTACAACTGCTTCTCAACGACCGCGACATCCGCCCCCCGCTTGAGCTCGATCACGACCCGGACAGGGTTCTCGCGCCCCGACTCGTTCCGCACGTCGCTCACGTCCTTGATGCGGTCCTCGTTCACCGCATCGGCAATCGATTCCACCAGCGTGCGCAGCCCCATGTTGTACGGGATTTGATCGATCACGATCTGCTGGCGGTCCTTGCTCATCTCCTCGGTATGGCAGCGGCCCCGCACCGTGACCTTGCCGCGCCCGGACGCGAACGCTTCGAGAATGCCCCTCTTGCCGTGCACCACCCCGCCCGTCGGAAAGTCCGGGCCCTTGATGCCCACGAACTTGACACTGCCGTCCGTGCCCGCGACGTCCTGCATCAGTTCGTGCACGGTGATCTCGGGGTTCTCGATCGTGCGCACGATGCTGTCGAGCACTTCCACCGGGTTGTGCGGGGGCAGGCTCGTCGCCATGCCCACGGCGATGCCGATGCCGCCGTTGACCAGCAGGTTTGGGAACTTCCCGGGCAGCACGACCGGCTCGTCAAGGCGCTCGTCGTAGTTGGCCCGCAGGTCCACCGTGCCCAGGCGGACGTCCTGCATCATGTCCACCGCGCCGTAGTGCATGCGGGCCTCGGTGTACCGCATCGCCGCGGGCGGATCCGGGTCGATCGATCCGAAGTTGCCCTGCGGGTCCACGAGCGGCACGCGCATGCGCCACTCCTGGGCCATGTTCACGAGCGTCGGGTAAATGACACCCTCGCCGTGTGGGTGGTAGTTGCCGCTGGTGTCGCCGCAGATCTTCGCACACTTGATGTGTTTGCGATTGGGCCTCAGGTTCAGGTCGTTCATTGCCCACAGGATGCGCCGCTGACTGGGCTTGAGCCCGTCGCGCACATCGGGCAGCGCGCGGTCCATGATCGTGGACATCGCGTACGTGAGGTACGAGTCCTTGAGCTCTCGCTGGATATCTTGCTCGATTACCTTGCCACCGGGAGGAACCGGGATAGCCGAGCCGCCCGCGCCAAGGTCTTCGGCGGAACGGAACATGGAACTGCCACCAAAGACGCCCGTGCGGAACGTGCGATCCATGCGCGAAACTCCTGGCCAGAGGCAGGCGCCGAATAGGCGGGGCCCGTAGCACAGGATGATATCGGCCTCGGACGCCGGATTCCTGCCGAGACCGCCTTACGCCGCGGCACGGGGTGCCTGCATCCGCCCGAGGAACTTCTGCACCTGCTCCACCACAAAATCCCGGTGCGCGGGGTTGTACGCAAACTCAAACGCCACACCCGCGTACAGGCTCTGCGTGCTGTCGATGTGGGTGTGCGCAACCTTTCCCGTGATCGCCAGCGGGGCCGCAATGGTGGGCCTCAGATCCACCCGCATCCAGATCATCCTCGCCCGGTCTGCCAGCGATGCCTCGCCCTTGTCCACGATGAGGCCAAGGCCGCCGCCACCCATGTTCATGAGCTGTGCATTGAACTTCGGGCCCACATCGGGCAGAGCAAAATCCGGGACCTCAGTGTCCTTGGTCACTTCTCCGCGGTGCGAAAGCTCGTTGATCTGCGCCCGGTTCGCGGCCTCCGCGGCGACCACACTCGTGGGTGTGAGCAGCGGCCAGCACTCGACCGTCGGCAATCGAAGCCCCGCCGTGGACACACGCATGAACTCACGACGCATACACCGCTCGACCGTGGTCGGCATCGCGATGCGCACCCCGTGCAGCGTGCGGAAGGGGCTCGGGCCATCGGCCCGTGTCATCGTCCGTGTCCGGAACATCCAGCGGTTCTGACCAATGGACATGACGCCCACCAGCGGAATGCCCTCCTGGAACGTCACGTTCTTCCCGGCCGCGGCCGGGCTTTCCACCAGCATTTCGTGCTCGCTCAGCCCCAGCAACCGCACGCGCCACACCAGGTCCGGGCTCTGGGAGAGCACCGGGTCGGCATCATTGTGAGCGATCGACAGCTCAAGGCCGCCGTTGCGGTCCATGATCTGCTGGAGGCCATCGCGCCACCGTTCGGTCCGTGATCTGTTCGCTGGCATGCTGCTGCTCCGGGAGCGCCGACGCACGCAGTCCCCGCGCGGGATGCGCGGTGCAATGTCGGGCCGCCCGTCAACATCGACCGCAGACCGCCCCCGGTGACGCCGACCAAGGGCCGTCGCCCATTGATGTCCGAGAACGCCCCGCAAAAGCCGCACAGTCGCGCTCAGTTCCGGCCCTTCAACCGCCGCCGCACCGCCACCATGGCCGCGACATCGCTGTGCCCTGCGAAGCAGGCGTCGTACAGCAATGCCGCCGCGTTTCCAAGTTCAGTTGCGGTCGTCGCGGGCAACGCAGCCGTCCGCAGCACCTCGCGCAGTGTCGCGCCCGGGGCACGTTGCACCCCGTGATTCGCCAGCGTCGCCGCGACCTGCTGGTACAAACGCTGGGCTTCCGGGTGCGCCGCCGCGGCCCACCCGGGCAGAAGAACTCCAGGCCGGGCAGCGGCAGCCGAGGACCGACGCCACAGCCACACGCCGACGCCAATGGCAACCGCCCCGAGCGCGGCCAGCGGGACCGCCCGCCCAATCCAAGATGCCACAGCACCGGCACGCTCGGAAGGACTGCGCTCAAAGAACGTGGTGATGACGCCCGCGAACCCGCCCGGCCGCCCCTGCACGTTGAGCAGACGTTCCTGCGTTGATCGGTCGTAGGACACAACCCGAGAGTTCCAGACGTCCTCGATCGCCCAAATCAGCCGGTCCAACGCGGTCGAAAGTGCTCCTCGCTCGCGCACCCGGAACCCGGGCGTAGCCTCCGGTGTCGCGTCAAAGGTCCGCCACACGCCCGGGGCGGTATTGACCTCCACCCACGCGTGCGCATCGCTGGCACGCACGACGTACGAGCCCATGCCATCGACGCCGCCCGCGGGGTCAAACTCTGTCGCCAGATACCCCGCGATGACATTCGCGTCAATCCCCACGGACCGGCAGAGCCCGGCCAGCGCCGACGCGAAGAACTCACAGTGCCCTTTCTTCTCGTCCTCCAGGAACCACGCCACGGGCTGCTGGATCGGTGCCGCTCCGTTCTCCAGCGAGTATGCGAAGCTCTCCCGAAGGTGCGTCTCGAACACCCGCGCCGCCGCGGCGTCTTCGGAAGAATCACGCAGCGCCGGGTCCGGCTCAATTCCTTGCGCTCGAAGCAGCCGTTCGGCGTACGCCCGGACCCGTTCCTCAGGGAACGTCGCGCCAGAGCGGGAAACCCCCTCCTGCGGCACGCGCGAATCCATGCTCGAGACGTTGTAGCCGCCCAGACCCTTGTTGGTGTACGTCGCCGCACCGGTGCGCTCATTCAGGCGAATCTCTGTGCTCTCGGTGAACTCCCACTTGTACCCCCGCCCCACGCTGAAAATCTGCGCGGGCGAAGGGACACTGACCCGGGGCCGGACGGACGTGATGGTGATGGCAAATCCGCCCTCGGACCGCTGGGGCTGGTCGATGTGCCCGCTCCCGCCATGGATCTTGATCAGTTCTTGCCGCATCGGCGCGGACCCAGCCCGCCACCGCCCGTTCTCGTACGCGTCCAGGACCGCTCCCCGCAGGTACGCGGGCGTGCTCGGCGAGCCCAGCACCGGCAGCCCTTCACCACCCGCCGGTCGCAACTGCACCTCCATCACAACAACGGTGGATCCTTCCTGCGGCGCCCCCGCCGACAGGTCGATCTGGTCCGTGAACCCAACAGTCCTTCCCACGCTGGGTTTGGACCACGACCGGAACTGCGGCAGCAGGTAGCCACGCGGCATGACCACAAAGACCGGCACAGCGACCGCCACGCCAGCCAATAGAGCCACAATGCACACCGCCGCGAACGGAGCCCGGAACCGCTTCCACGCCTCGCGCTCTATGGCCCTGGGCCGGTCCCCATTGCTGGCCCGCTCTCTCGCGTGCCACACCTGGTACAGCATCGCGCTGGCGGCCATGGCAGGCGTCTGCACCAGCACGAGAACGCCCGTGAGGGCGGAGTTGTCCGAAAGCACCGACGCGATCGTTAGGAACAGCGACATGGTCAAGAGCTGTCCATAGTCCGTCGCCCGGCGTTCCTGCCACAGCTTGATCACCAGCACGCTCGCCAGCAGCGTCGCGAACGTCGTCACCAACGAACGCGAACTGAACGCCGCAAACACAGAGAACCCAACGATCACGACCAACAGCAGGTTGGTCAACCACCGCGGCAGCCCGCGCCACGGCACTTCAGCGCGCGACGGCCGCCACTCCGTCACCCACCACCCCGCACAGCTCGCGAGCATGAAAATACCAACCAGCACCGGCTGGGCCTCCGCCACGCCGAAAGCGCCAATCGCGCACAAAACGCACACGAGCACACCCAATCGCAGCGCATTGCGGATAGTCATGCCCCACCCCCGCCCACATCCGCGCGCGGTGCCTCGGGCGACTCTCCGAGCAATCCCATGAACGCACCCCACCACCCCTGCTGCGCCGGTTCTGGTGTCACTAGGCCGGCGAGCACGGCGTCGGGCACGCGGACGCGCGGATCTTGAGCCCCGATCGCGACAACAGCGCCCGGTACTCGCACCGAGGGCGCGGCACCGGCGTGGACAACCAAAACGCGCGACCGCTGCCACACAGGCTCATCACCGCCGCCCGGCTGGTCGGCCGCAAACACCGCGAGCCTGTCGAGCACCATGTCCACCTGCCGCCGCCCGCTCCGCTGCGGCTCCAGCACGCGGAGGTCGCACCCCACAAGCCCGACCTCCAGCCCCATGGCAACACCGCGTGTGGCAATGCCCGCGGCGATGGAAACGACACGCTCCACGTCCTCGTCGCCCGCTCCAGCACAATCCAACACCACCCACAGCCGCTCACCGGGGGGCGTCGCAAAAGTGCGAACGATGGGACGGTCCAGCCGCGCCGATGCACGCCACGCCACCGCACGGACCGCGTCGCCCGGCTGATAGTCCCGCAGGGAGTAGAACTCCATGCCGGTCCGCGATGGGCTGAGCGCCCCCACGACCACACCCGCGCCGCCCCTGGTCCGCAGCAGTTCCGCAGGCACTTCAGCGGGCTGCGGACGCACCAAGACGCGGTGCGATTCCGCCAGCGTCACGCTCTTGCGCGTGATGCCAAACGGAAACGATGACGAAACCCGCACCGGCGACAGCACCACCTCACCCCGCCGAAGCGGGTGCACGACCACATCCGCCGTGGCAGTGCCGCGTGCCTTCAAGTGCGCGACTGAGCCCACAAGCCGCGGCAGCCGGCCAACCCACGTCCCAACCGCCTCTCGCCCGAACCACGACTTGGCGGAGGCAACCTCTTCAATGACCAGCGCGAAGCCGGGGATAAGCCAATTGCGGCTCTTGAGCGTGTACCTCACTCGCAGAGGCTGACCAACGACCGCGACGTCAGGGACCTCCCGCATCAACCTCAGGCCCATCAGGGGCGAGCCGCTGAGAATGCCCGAAACCAGGAGCCCCGCGACGCCCAGCCCGAACAACCAGAACAGCAGGTTGTTCTGCCCGTTGATCGCCCCCAGAATCATCACCATCGTGGTCACCACGTACGCCGCGCCCGCCGGGCTGAAGTGGTACCGGCGGTGAATGACCCGTGCCCAGGGTGAATCCGGGTTGTTTGTTCCTGGTGCCACGACGGCGTCCGGCCGCGCTCCGCCGTTAGGCACCGGACCGCTTCCCTGCCAGACCTTCCACGGGACACCCGGCACCGCCACCGCACGGCCGTTCCCGGCAGTCTCAGACCGACCCAGGTTGGCGGGCTTCAGGTCCGTACTCACCACGGTACCGTACGTTCAGACCTTCAGGTCGGTTGGCGCTGGGAGGTCCTTGATGGACGACAATCCGAAGGTATCCAGGAACTGCTTGGTCGTGCCGTAGAGCATCGGCCGCCCAAGTTCTTCGGCACGCCCCCGGATTGTGATCAGCCGCCGCTCCAGCAGGCTCTTGAGCACCTCGCCGCACGACACGCCACGGATGGATTCGAGCTCAGCCCGCGTGATCGGCTGCTTGTACGCGATGATCGCCAGAGACTCGACCGCCGCCCGCGAGAGCTTGGTCTGCTGGCGCGACTTGTGGAACTCCGCCACGGTCGCCGCGTACGCCGGAAGGGTCATCACCCGGTACCCCGCCGAGAGTTCTTCAATCCGGAAGGCACGGTTGGTTGCGTGGTACTGCTCGTTCAGCACGCCGATAGCCATCGATATCGTCCGCGCGGCCCTCGCGACATCCTTGCCGGACAACGCCGCGGCCTCTTCGCCATCGCCAGACTTGGGCAGCAGCCCCACCGCTTCCGCGATGCGCTGCGCCGCGAGAGCCCGGTCCACGCTGATGAGCAACGCCTCAACCTTGGCCGTCAGTTCCGGGGAAATCTCGGGCGCAGCGGCACCACCACCCTCCACGGGCTGAGCCACCGGCGCCACCTGAGCGGCGTCCGTCGTCTGTGCACGACTTCTGGACATCTTCCTCTCTCTCGCCCGGGACGAACTGGGCTCGTCAACCTGCAACGGTAGGCCCGCAGAGAGCATGGCTGT
>DATAKA010000169.1:0-50481 GCA_036261855.1 Phycisphaerales bacterium
GGGGGGGGGGGGGGGGGGGCATTCGTACGGATAGTGTACGGTATTTGGGGAGGGTGTCAAGAGGAATGTTTGGGAATTATTTGGTATAAGAGCGGCATTTGGGGGAGAGGGGGGGGAGCGAGCGAGGAAGCGAGGGAGCGAGGAAGGGGAGCGAACGAGCGAACAAGGGGGGAGAGCGGGAGAGCGGGGGATCGGGGGGTGGGGGGCTACTCCGTTGCTTGCTGCCAATCGACCACGTCCAAGGAGGGCAGTCTGTCGGACACGCCGGGGACGTTGAGCTGCCGCAGGATGTTCATGCACTGCGCCCGGTGGTAGTGGCCGTGGACCGCGGCGCTGGCGATGCAGACGCCTGAAGTGAAGGAAGAGGAGGCATCAGGCATTGGGCATCGGGCATCAGGGCAGGAAGAAGAGGTAGAGGCAATGGGCAATGGGGAATGGGCAGTGGGGGAAGACGGAGAGGCAATGGGAGAAGAGGGGGTGGTGGGGGTGGAGAAGTGGAGAATCAGTTCGCGGGCGAGGGCGGGTTCGCCGTGGGCGAGGACGTTCGCGATGACCTGGGTGAGGTCGGTGTGGGCGTCTTCGAGGAGCGCGAGGAGTTCGTCGGGGGTGTAGGGTGCGCGCGGCTGATAGCCGGGGCGCCAGTGCTCGAGCGGGGCGCGGAGAGGACGCTGCGCGATGCGGTCGGCCCAGCGGCGCATGGCACCCACGATGTGCGTGAGAATCGCGTGCAGGCCGCCGTGGTCCGCGGGGCCGATGGGGAAGGGGCGGCGGAACTGCTCGTCTGTCAGGCTGCGGCACTTTTCAAGGATGAGGCGCGTGGCCCAGACGTTGTGGGCGAGGAGCGCGGAGAGGGGGTCGGAGGTGCGGGGGGTAGGAGGGGTGGGGGGCATGGGAAAGGGTAAAGCGGGAGAGAACGAGCGAGGAAGCGAGGAAGCGAGGAAGGGGAGGGAACGAGCGAACAAGCGAACGAGGGGAGGCGGGGGGCGGGCAAGAAGTGGGGTTGCGGGGGTGTGGGGTTGTGAGGCATAATGCGGGGATGGGCGGGGCCATCGTCTGCATCATCGTGGTTGCGCTGGTCGCGGTGCTCGTGCGCCTCGCGGCGGGTGCGTCGGACCATGAACGCATCCACGGGGAGATCGCGCGCCGCGGCGGCACGGTGACGGGCATCACCTGGGAGCCGTTTGGGAAGGGGTGGTTCGGCGAGAAGAACGACCGGATTTACAAGGTGTCGTGGCGCGACGCCGCGGGGCAGGGCCGCACGGCGTGGTGCAAGACGAGCATGATGAGCGGGGTGTACTTCTCGGAGGAGGGGGTGGTGGGGGCGGGCCGGGAGTCTCTCGCCGCGGCGGCGGACAGAGCGGATGAGAAGAGCGTGCCGGCGTGGAAGCCCACAGCGCAGGGAGTGGAGCAGGACCCCTCGGACCTCACGCGGGTGGACTTGGAGGAGGAAGTGAAGAGGCTGCGGAGGGAGAATGAGGGGTTGAGGGGGAGGGGGTAGGGGCCGTTGGCGTGGGAGCACGGGGTCGTGAGAGGCCAAGACGTGTGGGGATAGGCGGGGGGTTTGGGGAGTGGCGAAGTCGTCAGGGCCGGACTTCGAGGGAACGGCATTGATGCCACCCACCTCGTCCATACACGTTAGAAACGGTCGGGAGTATTGGGTTGCTGCACCAACGCTTGGTTTCCTGGTGACGGAACTCGCGAGTATCCTGGAAGGGAATGTCAGTCTCCCAATCACCCTTGCGCGAATTCCTCGATGGCCGAGCGTACTACGCCGCCCGCATCGGTGAGTTTCTCGCACATCACGACGACACGATCATTGCGGCGCTCGCCAACTCTTCGCTCTTTGCCATAGAGCCGACCCAACGAGATGCCTGGCATGGACAGATCGACATCATGCGGCAGGCTCTCGCGGGATGGAACGCGGCGGGTCTAGTGGCGTTTGAGTTCGCGGTCCCGCGAATGGGCAAGCGGATCGACGTGCTCGTGGTCGCGGGTGGCGTGGTCTTTGTGCTGGAGTTCAAGGTGGGCGAGACCGCGTTTAATGCGGACGCAGTGAACCAGGTGTGGGATTACGCGCTGGACATGAAGAACTTTCACAGCGCCAGCCACGCCGCGACGATCGTGCCGATCTTGATCGCCACCCGCGCGGCGGACGTGGGTTTGCAAGCAGTCATTGAGTCGGATCGTGATGGCGTGGTGCGGCCTCTGCGGGCGAGCAGCGCGACCCTCGCGAGCGTGATGCGAACAGTCGCTGACTGGTGCAGCGGTCCGGCGCTCGATGCGAGCGAATGGGCCAGGGGGAGTTACAAGCCCACGCCGACCATTATCGAAGCGGCGATGGCGTTGTACGGCGGCCACAAGGTCGAGGACATCTCGCGGCGAGAAGCGGAGGCGATTAACCTCACGCAGACATCGGGCACGGTAGAGCAGGTCATCCGCGAGGCTCGCGCACGACGGCACAAGGCCATTTGCTTCGTGACTGGCGTTCCTGGCGCTGGTAAGACGCTGGTGGGGCTCGACATCGCGACCAAGCACATCGACAAAGCCAGCGAATTGTACAGCGTGTTCCTCTCGGGCAATGGGCCGCTGGTGGCGATCTTGTGCGAGGCGCTCGCACGCGACAAGGTCGCGCGGGCCAAGCAGGCGGGCAAGCCCGCCAAGATCGGCGCGGCTCGAAGCGAGGTCAAGGCGTTTATCCAGAATGTGCACCACTTCCGCGATGAGTGCATCCGCGATGGCGCCAAGCCGCCGGTGGAGCATGTCGCACTCTTTGACGAAGCCCAGCGGGCGTGGAATCTCAATCAGACCGCGTCGTTCATGCGCCGGAAGAAGGGGCACGCGAACTTCGCGATGTCCGAACCGGCCTTCTTGATTTCCTGCATGGACCGCCACGACGACTGGGCGGTGATCGTGTGCCTTGTGGGAGGCGGGCAGGAGATCAACACCGGCGAGGCGGGCATCGGAGAATGGCTTCGCGCGCTGCGGGCCGACTTTCCAGAATGGCACGTGCACTTGTCGCCGCACCTGCGCGACTCGGAGTATGAGGCAGGGACCGCGCTCAACTTGCTTGAAGGCCACGCGCATGTCCGGACACACGAGAGTTTGCACTTGGCAGTTTCGATGCGCTCATTCCGGGCCGAGCATGTGTCGGGTTGGGTCAAGGCGGTTCTTGACGTGGACCGCGAAGCCGCACGCTCGGCATGGGAGAGCATCAAGGATCGTTATCCGATCGTATTGACGCGCGACGTCGCCACCGCCAAGGGGTGGCTGCGCAGCCGCGCTCGCGGATCGGAGCGCTACGGCATGGTCGTGTCGTCCCAGGCCCAGCGGCTCAAGCCCGAGGCCATCGACGTGCGCGTGGACATCGACCCCGTGCACTGGTTCCTACATCCTCGCGAGGACGTGCGAAGCTCGTACTACTTGGAAGACGCGGCGACCGAGTTTCACGTGCAGGGTTTGGAACTGGACTGGGCTTGCGTGGTGTGGGATGGAGACTTTCGGTATTCGTCCACGGGCTGGGAACACTGGGGCTTCCGGGGCGACGGGTGGCAACGCATCCGCAAGGTTGAACGGCAGGCCTACTTGAAGAACGCGTACCGCGTGCTGCTTACTCGGGCTCGGCAAGGGATGGTGGTCGTTGTTCCCAAAGGGGATCCGAACGACCCAACACGTGATCCCGCGATGTACGACGCGACATACGACTACTTACGAGATTTGGGCGTTGTCGTGCTGGATTGAACGTCCCGGGCTGCCGCCCCTCGGCACCCCCCGCTCGAGGCACTCGGAATCCACGACCAGTGTGGTAAGTGCTTCACGATCACCCTTGCGTGTTGAAGGCGAATCGCTGGCTTTCCGGGGATGCCGCCGCAAGGCCGGCTCCACGCCCCGGCTATGAACTGCCACGCCCTTGGCGTGAAGATGGAGAGGGTGGCGTGGGGGTGGGCGGGGGTGCGTTCAAGGATGTGGGAGGGGTTGGTGCGCGGAAGTCACCGGGCGGAAGCCCGGTGCCACGGTCCTCAGCACGCCCCGCCCGCAAACGTCCGGAGCAGAGCATCAATGTCCTGCGTATCCGGGAACAGCTCATCGTTGTTGAAGTCGATGTCGCCGCAGGATTCGGGGCCGGTGGGGCACTCGCCGCCGCCGAAGACGGTGAGGAAGTCGGCGATGTCCTGGGTGTCCGGGAAGAGTTCGTCGCCGTTGAAGTCGATCGTGTCGCACGCGGCGGGGTTCAGGGGCCTGATCCACACCAGGGCCTCGATGCGGCTGGTCTCGAGGTTGAAGCCCGAGCCGATGACGGTGAGCGTGGTGCCGTCGCTGCTCACGGCGCGGGCGTTGGTGCTGGTCCAGGAGCCGGGGAGCGCGAGGGAGAGGTCTTCCCACGATGCGGCGGTGCCGCTCCAGATGCTGGCGCGCGAGACACCGGAGAAGTACGCGATGCCGACCTGGTAGGTGCCATCGGTGGCGTAGGCGAGCGACTGCGAGGAGCCGGCGGGGTGAAGGTCGGTGAAACTGGCCGCGGAGCCGGCCCAGGTGCACGCACGCTGCGTGCTGCTGATGACGGCGTAGCCGGCCTGTTGCGCACCGCTGGTGGCGTTGGCGACGGAGACGGTGAGGCCGGGCACGGACACGGGGTGGAGGTCGAGCCAACTGGCCGCGGTGCCGGACCAGACACCAGCGCGGACGACGCCGCCGATGCGTGCGTACCCGGCCTGCTGCGTGCCGGTGGTGGATTGCGCGACGGAGAGGTTTGCGCCGGCGGGGTGGAGGTCTGTGTAGGTCGCGGCGGAGCCGGACCAGAGGCAGGCGCGCTGCACGGCGCTGATGGTGGCGGAGCCGACCTGCTGCGTGCCGGTGGGTGTGATTGCGATGTCGGCGGCGGTGGACTCGGTGGCGGTGGCGGGGTGAAGATCGATCCACGATGCGGCGGAGTTGTTCCACAGGCTGGCGTGGTACTGGCCGCCGATCATGGCGCGCCCGACCTGGTGCGTGCCGGTGGTGGCGAAGGCGTAGCACTCAGTGACGGCGAGCGCGGTGGGGGTGAGGTCGGTCCACGCCGCGGCGGAGCCGGACCAGATGCTGGCGCGCCAGGTGCCGGGCTCGGCCGTCCAGCCGACCTGCTGCGTGGTGGTGGTGTCGGAGCCGATGGAGGAAGAAGCGCCGGCGGTGTGGAGGTTGGTGACGGTCCACTGGGCGCGGGAAGGCGACAACGCGGCGAGCGAAGCGACGAACGCGGCGGGCAACAGAAGGTTCGCGTGGTGCATGGTGGGTGGGGACGCCAAGTGCAGCGGTCCATTGCGGCAGTCCAATATGGATCAGGAATGGCGGGTTGGCAAGGAATGTGGGGGATTGGGGTGGGAATAGCAGGAATAGGGGACGGGGAGTGCCACGGGATTGGTGGGGAAAGATGGCGGGGAGGGGAAGGAGCGCAGAAAAAAGCCCCGCGACGGGCGGGGCTGTGGGGGTGGTGCGGGCTTGTTCTGGTGCGCGGAACCCGGTCAGTTCATGTGCTTGATGATCGCGTCGGCGAACCCTGAGCACTTGACCTTCGTGACGGCGGTGTCGCCCTCGGCCTTCATCAGGCGTTCGAAGTCGTACGTGACGGTCTTCGCGGAGATCGCACCATCCATGCCCTTGATGATGAGGTCCGCGGCTTCGCCCCAGCCCATGTAGCGGAGCATCATCTCGCCCGAGAGCACGACCGAGCCCGGGTTCACTTGATCCAGGTTGGCGTACTTGGGGGCGGTGCCGTGGGTGGCCTCGAAGATGGCGTGCCCGGTGACGTAGTTGATGTTCGCGCCCGGGGCGATGCCGATGCCGCCGATCTGCGCGGCGAGGGCGTCGCTGAGGTAGTCGCCGTTGAGGTTGAGCGTGGCGATGACGTCAAAGTCCTTGGGGCGGGTCAGCACCTGCTGGAGGGTGATGTCGGCGATGCTGTCCTTGATCAGGAGCATCTTCTTCCACTTGCCGTCGCCGTGGGACGACCAGATGGCGTTCATCACGCTGTCCACCTCGGCGACGATGTCGGCCTTCTGCTTGGGCGTCATCATGTCGTAGCCGGGGTCGATCATCTTGGCGTTGGCCTCGCTGGAAAGGCCCGGGTTGGCCTCGCGGTTGCCGAGGATCCACGTCTCGCGCTCGGTGACGGTCTGGGAGCGGAAGTACTGGCTGGCGACCTTGTAGCCCCAGTCCTTGAACGCGCCTTCCGTGAACTTCATGATGTTGCCCTTGTGGACCAGGGCGACGGACTTGCGCTTCTCCTTGAGCGCGTAGGCGATGGCCGAGTGCACGAGGCGCTCGGTGCCCAGCGACGACACGGCCTTGATGCCGATGCCCACCGCGGTCCCCTTGATCTCACGCTTGGGGCCGCCGACGGACTCGAGCATCTTCTGCCAGTCCTGCCCGGCCTTCTCCGTGCCGAAGCGGATCTTGGCGAACTCCTTGGGGAAGTTCTGCTGGAAGAAGTCCAGGAGCTTCTGAGACTCCGCGGTGCCCGCGGCGTACTCGATGCCGGCGTAGATGTCCTCCGTGTTCTCGCGGAAGATCACCATGTCGCAATCCTGCGGGCGCTTGACGGGGCTGGGCACACCCTTGAACCAGCGCACGGGGCGCAGGCACACATACAGGTCCAGCATCTGGCGGAGCGCGACGTTCAGGCTGCGGATGCCGCCGCCGATCGGCGTCGTGAGCGGGCCCTTGATGCCGACGAGGTACTTGCGGAAGTCCGCGAGCGTCTCATCGGGCAGCCAGTTGCCCGTCTTGTTGAACGCCTTCTCGCCCGCGAGCACCTCGTGCCACGTGATCATGCGCTTCCCGCCATACGCCTTCTCGACCGCCGCGTCCATCACGCGGACGGACGCGCGCCAGATGTCCGGCCCGGTGCCGTCGCCCTCGATGAAGGGGATGATGGGGTCGCTCGGGACGTTGAGTTTGCCGGCGGACATCGTGATGGCAGTAGGCATGGGGGGCTCCAAGAGTCCACGCGGCCCAAAGGCCGGAGTGGAAGAAGGGTGAGGGTCAACGAACAAGAAAGAGTAGAACGCGGGAGACGGAACTAGGGAAAAAAGAAGCGGCCCGCCTGTGGGGCGGGCCGCTCGAAGGAAAGCGTTGGGGGTGAAGGACTTAGCGGCGGCGACGGGTCGCCAGCAGGCCGCCGATGCCCAGGAGGGCCGCAGCGCCGGGGGCGGGGACGATGTAGAAGCCGCGGGCGTGGTCGCCGGTGCTCAGCACCGTCAGGCCCGTGCCGTCGAGGTTGACGGTGGAGATCTTGGAGCCGGTCATCGCGCCGTAGTCAGCGAGGCTGGAGGCGCGCTCGCCGAAGACGAGCTTGTTGGTGTAGGGGTTGTAGATCACGTTTTCGGGGAACGAGAGGCCCGAGAGGATGGTCGTCATGCCGGTGAAGTTGCCCAGCACGTCCATGTCCACGCGGTTGATCTTGCCCGCCTCGTGGTCGGTGATGTAGAACGAGCTGGAGCCGGGGACGGCGGCCATGCCGCGGCTGTTGTAGAAGGACTGGCCAAAGCCCGTGAACGAGGACGCGAGGTCCACGACGGGGCTGGTGTCCATGGCGTAGGTGGCGCCGGTCCAGCGGAGGCGCCAGACGGTGGAGGACTCGGCGTCAAAGCCGAACGTGGGGCTGGGGTTGATGGCCGTGCCGCCGTTGACGCAGGAGACGAGGAAGTCGTTGGAGCCCGGGCGCGGGTCCTTGATGATGGAGTGGGAGGCGTGGAACGTCGGGCGGCCTGCGGGAATGGGGTTGGGCTCGGTGAAGAAGGTCGTGAGGCTGCCGGAGAGGCTGACGCCGTACACGCCGTCGGTCGTCGGGGGGTTGGGGGGCGAGCCGGGGTTGGAGTTGGTGATGAGCTGGCCGGTGTTGTTGTCCCAGACCAAGCCGAGGGGGTTCTGCACCGGGGTGCCGGCGTAGAGCTGGCTCGCGCTCGCGACGCCGAACAGGTTGCTGATACGGACGACGCCCGCGTCGGTCAGGTTCGGGAAGGGGAAGCGGCCATCGGCAACGTAGTAGTTGCCGTCCGGCGCGGCGGTGATGCCCGCGAAGAGCGTGGCGGGGTTCGGGGACGAGTACAGCGTGGTCGCCGGACCCGGGACCGAGCCGCTGATCACCTTGATGCCGTTGGCCTGCTGGCTGGTAAAGACCACATCGCCGTTGACCTGCGCGAGCGCCTGGCCCGCGATGGCGACAATGACACCGACCGCAACGAAGTTCTTCATTTCGACTCTCCTCCTGTTCGGGACGACACTGGTCAAAAGCCCGTGGCCCACACAGCTCTTGCCTCGGTCTCAGTCTAGCGGGAATGTCCCGAGAACGCTATGGCATTGCAGCCAAGTGTGGTGAGGATTTGGTTGTTCTCCGGTTGTTTGGGGACGTCAACGGGTGGAATCGGACTTTGTGCAAGGCCGCCCTGTTCGGTCGATAGTGGGGGCTCATGAGCACAGCATGGTCATTGGGGGCATTGGACTCGGCAGAACCCGCGCACCGTGCTCACGCTGCCGGGGTTTTACCCGGCCTCCACGTGCCCACCAAGTACGAGTCGCGGTACGGGCTGCTGAAGGCCTTCGCGGACCAGTTCTGCGCGGCGTGGGGTGCCGCCGGTGGTGAGGTCAACCCTCCGCTGCGCGAGGGGGCGTCGTCGGTCTTCCTCTTCTTCAACAACCCATCGAGCCCGCAAGCGCTCCATCAGTGGATGGGGCCGGTGCTGGGCCCTCGGGCCGTCGTCCAGTGGTGCGTGGACCATCCGCTCACGCTGCCAGCGGCGCACGTGGACCGGTACGCCGCGATCCCCGGCTACCGGCTGGTGATGGTGGGGGAGGACGACCTGCACCTGCTGCCGCTGCGCTGGCCATCGATCCGCACGGCGCGGGTGCGGCACGGCGTGGACGCCAGCGCGTTGTGCGAAGAGGGCGCCATCACGGGCGGCCGCGAGTTTGACCTGGTCATCGCGGGCTCCATCGCCAGTGAGTCGGTGATCGACGAGATGCGGGGCGTGATCCCCGGCGCGCTGCGCGCGGGCGCGGAGGAGATCATCGCCCTGCGCACGCGCCACCCGCAGTTGTCGTTCGGACAGGCGTGGGACGCCGCGATGCCGCGCCTGGACCACCCCGGCGACCACTGGAACCAGATGTCGGCGGTCTTTCAGTACACGACGGCGGTGGTGAACCGCGCGCGGCGCACAGCGCTCGTGAGGGCCATGCAGGGCGTGCGGACGCGCCTCCTCGGCACGCAGACGCTGCGGGCGCTCTGCGGCGGGACCGTGGAGTACGGCGGCGAGTGCGCGTACGCGGATGTGCCGCGGGAACTGGCCCGCGCGAAGGTGTGCCTGGCCCTGGGGCCGACGCAGTTTGTCCAGAGCTTCAGCGAGCGTCTGCTGCTGAGCCTCGCGGCGGGGTGCGCCACGGTGGCGGATGCGCGGGTGAGCGTGGAGCAGGAGTTCGGCATGGCCGGGTGCGTGGAGACGTTTGACGTCGCGAACCCGGACGCGGCACGCGCTGCGGTGGAAAAGTTGCTGAAGGATGATTCCAAGCGTGTGGAAATGGGCCGCTGCGGCCGCCGCGCGGTGGCACAGGGGCACCTGTGGACACACCGCGTGCGGGCGATCGCGGGGTTCCTGCACGGGGCGTGATACGGTGCCGCATGCTCGTCCGCACCTTTGAGGACCGTGACGTCGCGCCCGCCAACGCGCTGACCAACCACTTCATCCGTGAGACGGCGATCCACTTCGGGTTGAAGGAATCGACCGACGCCGAGTTCCGCGCGGTGTGGCAGGCGGGCAGCGCGCGGTTCCCGTGGCTCGCGGCGGAGGTGGACGGGCGTTTCGCGGGCTACGCGAAGGCGGGCGTGTGGCGCGAGCGCGAGGCGTACGCGGGCACGGTCGAGACGGGCGTGTACGTGGACTCTTCATTCCACCGGCGCGGTGTCGGTCGTGCCCTGTACGCGGAGTTGTTCACGCGGCTGCGCGCTGCGGGGTTCCACACCGTGATCGCCGGCATCGCGCTGCCCAACGACGCATCGGTGCGCATGCACGAGGCGTGCGGCTTTGCGCACGTGGGCACCTGCCGCGAAGTCGGGCGCAAGTTCGGGCAGTGGTGGGACGTGGGGTTCTGGCAGGCGCACCTGCACACCCCGTCGGCGAGCTGCGCATAAACTCATGGCGTCCCTCGTGTCGCGCACCCCCCACCCCCCCGCGCGACGAACTGAGTCCCGAGCCCTTTCACGCACGGCCCTGCATGCGAGGCCCGCATCAGGACGGAAGGAGCGGCCCATGTTCACCACGCGAGTTGACATCATCAAGGCGCCCGTTGTTTTCACCACTGTTCCAGCGCGCATCGCGGTGCTGCTCCTGGCCGCGGCGTGCACGATGGCGATGCCCGGGTGCCTGCTGGTCGCCGCCGGCGCAGCCGGCGCGGGCGCTGGGTACGTCGTAGCGAATGAGAAGACGCGCGATTCGTCCACGTCCGAGGGTTCCAAGTCCGACTGACGGTCGTTGAGGGAGGAAACTGCATGAGCAGCGATCCAGCGCAAGGACCAGCACCGACACCGCCCCCCGCCATCAGCGAGGATGAACTCAAGCGAGCGTTCAACGCGTTCAAGAAGCGGCTGAAGGTCACGCGCCTCGACCAGGAGTCGCGGCTGGGCGCTTCGCGCCCCATGACGGCGGGCAAGAAGGCCGACGATATTTCGATCAACCCGCCCAACGACTTTCCGCGCGAGGTGTGGAAGGAACTGGCACGCCTGGGCCGCATCAAGGACACGGGCGGCGGGTTCTACAAGATGCCGTAAGCACCCGCTTCAGTGCAGTGATGGGGTCAGCTTTGCGCCCAGCGCGTCGTGCACGCCGTGTCTGCGCTTGGCGGTGATGCGGTCGGCCGCGGGGACTTTGATGTCGCTCGCGAGCCCGATCAGCGCGAGAGCGCGGATGATGAGGTAGCTCACATCCACCTGCCACCATTCCAGGCCGTGGCGCGCGGATGTGGGGAAGGCGTGGTGGTTGTTGTGCCACCCCTCGCCCATGGCGAGGATACCGAAGACCGCGTTGTTGCGGCTCTCGTCGCGCGTGGTGAACGGCTGCTGCCCCCAGATGTGGCAGACGGAGTTCACGCTCCACGTGACGTGGTGCACAAAGAACACACGCAGCAAACCGCCCCAGATCAGGCCCATCAGCGCGCCCATCCACGTGTGCGTCACGGCGAACCCCACGAGCGCCGGTATGAGCAGGCCCAGGATCGCCCAGAACCCGAAAAGGTGACTGATGGTGCGCAGCACCGGGTCAGCCTGCAGGTCGGGCACGTAGCGGTCCATCACCTCGCGGGTCGGCGCTTTGGAGAAGAACCAGCCGAAGTGCGCGTGCACGAAGCCGCGGAGCATCTCGCCCAGTGAGGACCCGTGCAGGTGCGGCGAGTGGGGGTCGTCCGGGCGGTCGGTGTTCTGGTGGTGGCGGCGGTGCGTCGCTACCCACTGCAGGATGGGCCCCTCAATGGTCATGGACCCCAGCACGCCCAAGATGGCGGCAACGACCCGATTGGTGTGGAAGGACTTGTGCGTGAAGAGGCGGTGGAAGCCGATGGTGACGCCCAGAACGGTGAGCACGTAGCCACCCAGGAACATCGAGAGGTTGAGCCAACTGAACGGCGAGTTCCAGATCATAATCACCGCGGCGATCAATGCGATAAAGGGCACGATGATCACGACGACGCTGCCGATGCGGGCGGAGAGTGGCGGACGGGCGAGCGGCTCACCCTGCAGTTCGGGCGCGTCGTCGATATCAATGGATATCAGGTGCGTCAGCGATGCGGAGTCTGCGGGTTTCATGACTGCTGCTCCGGTTCCGTGCGACCACCACTCTTTCGATGCTCGCGCACCGTACATGCATATGCCGTGTGGGCATATGCAGCACTTTGCCCTGTTCAGACAGGCCTGTCATGGTGGTATTGATGCGCAATGCCCTTGAATGGCCCGGCGATCCGTGCCGTGCAGCGCAATCCAGCGGATCGGCCAAACTGTGAACGCCTACGGCGCCGTGGCCGCCGTCATGCGGACCGGCAGGATGCGCCCGCACTCATCGAATGTGAGCCGGTCGATGCAGACCACGCGGTGCTCGGCCTTGGTTTCGCCCGGTGGGCGGCGGTGGTAGATGATGCGGTAGTCGCTGTCGCTGATCTTGACCACGCTGTGGTGCCCCGCGCCGGTGCCGACGCCCTCTTCCTGCTGCAGGATCGTGCCGATGCGCTCCCAGGGCCCGTGGATCGTGGGTGCCATGGCGTAGGCGACGCGGTAGTCGGGGCCCGTCCAGCCGCCCTCGCTCCACATGAAGTAGTACACGCTGCTGCGCTCAAAGAGGAAGGGGCCCTCGACGTAGCCCTTGGGCGTCACTTCGCGGAAGATGGTGCCGTCGGCGTTGGGGATGAAGCCGGTGAAGTCGTCGTTCAGCCGCGCCATGTTGCAGTGGCCCCAGCCGCCGTAGAACATGTACCACGCGCCGTCCTTGTCCTGGTAGACGAACTGGTCGATGGGCTGCGCGCCGTGGTGGAACGCGCCGATGAGGGGCCTCCCGAGCAGGTCCGTGAACGGCCCGTCGGGCGCACCGCTCACGCCCACGCCAATGCCGCCGACCTCTTCGTTCTTCTGGATGTCGTTGGCGGCGAAGAAGAAGTAGTACTTGCCATTGTTGCGGACGACCGCCGGCGCCCAGAACGCGCGCGTGGCCCACTGGAACGACGACTTGTCGAGGATGGACGGGTGCTTCTGCCAGTGGACGAGGTCGCCGGAGGAGAACGCGTCAAAGCCCAATTGGTTCTCGTAGCGGGCGGACGAGGTGGGGTAGATCCACACGCGGCCATCGAACACGATGCCCTCGGGGTCGGCGTACCAGCCGGGGAGGATGGGGTTCACGGGCTCGGCCGCGGCGGGGCGGACGCGCGGCGCGGTGGAGCATGCCGCGAGGGGCAGCAGGGAAAGCACGGCGAGGGTGATGTGGGAGAGCGTGCGGAGGGTCATGTCGGATTATCGCAAGGTGGTGGTGCGCGGCCAGCAGTGTGGGTCGTCCCGGTCGAGCGATCTGTCGCATTGGCGCATGATGGGAGCTGTTTGTGGCGGCCCGAAATGCAGTGCATTTCCCCGTCCATGTGCAGTGATCCATTTCTGTACGATTCGTTCAGATTCCGCCGTCGTGCGGCGTGCATGCATGCTTGGGTGTTGATGCGCCTCCTCGCCACCCTCTGCGTTGGTGACCGGGCGTCGTGGGGCGTAGGAATGGAACCATGAAGATTCAGCAACAGCGTCGGTCGCGCATCCTGGGCGTGCGTGCGGTGTTCGTGGTTGGAGCGGTGCTGGTCGGGTCCGCGATGTCGGGCTGCTGGTACGCCGCGGCGGCGGGTGCCGGTGCGGGCGTGGGGTATGTCGTGGGCAAGGAAAGCAAGTAAGCGGCGGTTTCTTTGAGTGTTAGGAACGCAACGAGCGCAGAGGAGGATGGTCTATGGCGAGCATCAACAAGGGCGGGCAGGTCGGGCGGTCGGTGATGAAGACCGACCCGGGCGGGGGCATCAAGAAGCGGTCGCCGACGAGCAACCCGCACGGCGGCAGCCGCGTGGAGCCGTCGCACACGGCGCGGCAGCAGAAGAGTGAGCGATCGAGCAGAAGAGTGAGCGGAAAGTAAGAGGGGTTTTTGCAAGCCACGGTGAGGCGTTCACCGCTTCGAGCCGTGCAACCCGCCGGAACACCGCCGCGTTGAACCTTTATTCACCGGCAGTTCACCCCTCTCGGCACGTGTCGTATCCATTGTTTCTCACACCACAAACAGGAGCCTCGTTATGAACCGAAACTATCGCAACGCAGCCGCCACATTGGCCGTGTGCGGCCTGGGCATGGTCGGGTTGGGCGTGCTGAGCGCGCAGACACAGCCCACGCGCCCCAAGGACCCGCAGCCCTCGCAGCGTCAGCCCACGCAGCAGGAGCAGCGGCAGCAGGAACAACGCCAGCAGGACCAGCGCGAGAAGGAACAGCGCGAAAAGGATCAGCGCGAGAAGGACCGGCTGCAGCCAAACCAGCGGCCCGGCGAGGACCAGCAGCAGCCCGGGGACGAAGCCCAGCGCTATTCCGGGCCGTTCATGTTCCAGTCGCCGCAGACTCAGACAGCAATGAACCAGCGGGCGCAGCAGCTGATCCGCATGGAGCAGCAGTTTGAGATCCGCAGGACGGAACTCTTGCGTCGCCTGGGCGAAGCGCGGGCCATGACCGGTGAGCGGAAGCTGGACGCACTCGCCGATGTTCTGCAGCAGGTGCTGCTGGAACAGGAGCAGGTGAACCAGTACCTGATCGCCATGCGCACGGCGTGGACCGGCGACATGTCGCCGGAAGAAAACACCGATGCTGAGCCGGGCCAGATGCGCCGGCCCGACGACGGCACGCCGATCCCCCAGCCCAACACCTCGCCACGCATCCGGCGGTAACGACTGGGCACACACAACGATGACAGAGAACCGCCGCGGGTTGACAGCCGCGGCGGTTCCGTTTTCATAAGAGGCAGACCGTTGGTGAGTCGCGGCCGGTGTGCAATCGCAAGCTCTGCCGGATCATGTAGCGCAGTGATGGGAGCCGGTCCTCGGGGTGAGGAGGTGGGCGTGGGCCTGGGCATCGATGTCGGTGCCACCTGCCGGCAGCCGAGTGGAGCCTTCGCACACGGCGCGGCAGCAGAAGAGTGATCGATCGAGCAAGGGCGGGAAGGGGAAGTAGGACGGGCGGGTGGAACGGCTCGGCCTGCGATTGATGTCGTTGGGTCCATGCTATCGGTCTACAGGCAGGGTCCGCCACTGAACACGCTGAGCAGCGAGTCGATATCGGCGGTGTCGGGGAAGAGTCCGTCGTTGTTGAAGTCGATGTCCCCGCACGCGCCCGTGCTGCAGGGGCCGCCGCTGAAGACGCTGAGGTAGTCGTCGATGTCGGCGGTGTCGGGGAAGAGGCCGTCGCCGTTGAAGTCGATGGGGTCGCAGGCGGGGGCATCGGGGTCGGTCCAGCCGCGCTCGGACGTGATGGTGTATCCGGGTGGCAGGTCCCAGTCGATGGTGGTCACGATGTACTGATCGTCGGACGGGTTGGTGGAACCGGTGGAGTTGCCCGCGCTGCCGGTGGCGTTCACCATGTAGTACCCGATCTCGAACTGGGTGCCGACGGTGCGCGTCAGGGGCTGGTCGATCGTCATGTCGATGGGGTTGAAGAGCATGACGTTGGACTGCGGCGCGTTCCACGTCGCGGTGGCCACGAAGTCCTGGCTGAACGGGGTCACACGGAACTGCTCGTGGAAGTCGCTGTTGGTGCCCGGTGCCCAGGTGCCGACCTCCATCGAGATGCTGTTCACCGGGTAGTAGTACATGGGCTGGCCGCCGATGATGCCGTGGAATGGAGTGAAGAGCGTGCCGGACATGCGGCACACGATGCGCACGGTGACGGGCGTGCCCTCCGTGCCGGGCGGGCCGGTGATGGTGTAGCGGTCGGCCATGCCGTTGTGCACGTGGAGGGGCGTGCCCATCGACCGGTAGGTTGCCATGCGGAGTCGCTGTGCGTTGTGGTCGGCGTTGGCGCGCAGCACCTGCCCCGCGGCGCAGGAGTTCGCGGAGCAGTAGTTGCCGGAGGGCACGGGGAGGGATTCCGTCCCGCTGACGACTTCCCCGCACGGGATGTTGCTGTTCGAGGCTTCGAGGTAGCCGCTCGCGCCGACGGGCATGCCGATGCACTGGGCCGCGGCGTGCGGGGCGGAGAGGAGGATGGTGGCGGACCCTGCTGCAATGCTCAGACGGGATGGTGTCATGGCTGGTCCTCTTTGTGGGCGACCCGTGGGACGACGGGCCGTCTGTGAGGACTAGCGGGCGAGCGGGGTGGGTTGGACAGGGTGCTGGAGTAAAAGTGCCGCGGGGCTGGTCGGCGGGGGAGGGGGATGGCGTGCGATGCTGCCCACGTACGCGGGGGACGAGGTCCTCCCGGAGGATGCGGGTAGCCGCGCGGCGGGCGGTTTCGGCGTTGGTGGCCGTCCGCATGATGTGGAGCTGGTCGCGGATCGTGCGTTCCCGCGCGGCGAGGGCGGCGACGTGGGCGCGGAGGGCCTCGAGTGCCTGGAGGGTGGGGGCGGGGATGGGCGGGTGGGGGTGCATGGGGCGCGGGGTGCGGAACTACAGAGGTGCTCTACCCAATCCCCCCGCGACCCGATTTGTGCGCGCGCCGTGGCATGGAATCCGCGCGGGAGCGCCGCAAAGGCCTGGAAACACAGTGCGAAAGATTTTTGAGATTTGTCGGCGGCGGGGCGGTTTGGGAGCCACGGCGCGCGCACAAACGCGGTGATAGGGAGGTGTGGTCACTCCGCTGAACACCGCGACCTGTCCGCAGGGCCGGACAGGTCGCGGGCACGGGGTGCGGCGACGTGCCCGGAGCGGGGGGGGCCACCCTGCCTCTACGCTTCGCGAACGGGAGGCACCCATGGCCGAGCGCGTGGACTTGTACGGGAGTTACGCCGACTTCGCGGGGCGCGTGCTGCAGGCGGTGCGGCGCGAGACCTTTGGGGAGGACATCGGGCAGAACAGTTGGACGAGCGCGGAGGAGTACGCGCGGTTTGCGGGGTGGCTGGGTCTGCGCGGCGGGGAGCACGTGCTGGAGGTTGCGTGCGGGGCGGGCGGGCCGGCGCTGCACATGGCGCGGACGGTGGGCTGCCGCGTGACGGGCGTGGACAGTGACGCGGGTGGCATCGCCGAGGCGACGCGGCGGGCGGGGGCGGGGGCGACGTTCCTGGTTGCGGATGCGAATGCGGCGCTGCCGTTTGCGGACGGGTCGTTTGATGGCGTGGTGTGCGTGGACGCGGTGAACCACCTGCGGGACCGGGCGGCGGTGCTGCGGGAGTGGCGGCGCGTGCTGCGGCCGGGCGGGCGCGCGGTGTTTACGGACCCGGTGGTGGTGACGGGCGCGGTGACGGCGGAGGAACTGGCCGTGCGCGCCTCGATCGGGTTCTTCCTGTTCGTGCCGCGGGGCGAGAACGAGCGGCTGATCGCGGAGGCGGGGCTGCGGCTGGTGGGGACGGAGGACGTGACGGAGAACGCTGCGGTGATCGCGGGGCGGTGGCGGGCCGCGCGGGACGCGCACCGGGAGGGGCTCGTGCAGAGCGAGGGAGCGGAGCGGTTCGAGGGGCTGCAGCGGTTCTTCGGGATGGTGCACCGGCTCGCGGCGGAGAAGCGGTTGTCGAGGGTGGCGTTTGTGGTGGAGGGGTGAGGGGAGCGGCACAAACGTCTGCGAAGCATCAGGCACGGGGGGCCACGTGCCAGCATCCCATTCCACCAGTGCTCCGTTGAAGCCGTTCTACTTCGAGGCACCGGCGGCCTGTGTTGACTGCTGAGCGCGGGGCGAAATCTCGGTGATGGGGTAGACGTACCGAAGGTACAGGAAGTAGAACCCCATGGCCATCGCAAGAATGAGCACGCCGTGCAACGCTGTCTTGAGCGCGAGGCCTTCCATGCCGAGCTTGAGTTCTGTTTCCGGCTCCTTCGCGGATTCCTGCGCCGTGTTGGGAGCCGGAGCGCTGTTCAGCAGCGCCGTGGTGGTGCCCCGCACCTTCGCGAGTTCCACATCGGCCTCTCGAGCGAGGTTGAGTCGGGCGGACCGCTGCTGTGCCACTTCCGTCGGCGTCGGCGCTTCCTTGCGTTTGCGGTACGCGGCGAGGAACTCCATGATCGCGGCGGCCATTGCGACCAGCAGGAAGATGTGCACCATCAGGAACATCCACTTGGTGGAGTCGTACTGCCACTGGAAGGCGGCGGTGCGTTCGACGAGTGCGGTCCGGTCGCGCTGCCACCGGGCGATCATGAGCGACTTGTACTCGGCGACGACCGCGGGGTCATCCAGGAGCAGCTTGTCCCACGCGGGGTTGTGCCCGCCCACCGGGTCCACCTGCTGGTCTGTCTTCTGCTTCGTCTCGGGGCTCGCCGCGACGGGCGTGGTGGTGGGGCCCGCGCCGCCTCCGGCGTATGGATTCATCTGCGCATCGACATCCGGCAGCACATTGTCCGATGCCACGGCGGTGTTCCAGATGTGATAGTCACGGATGCCCTGCGATTCATGCCGCGGGCTCGCGGAACACAACTGTGCGGAACACGCGACCATCACCGCCATGCACACACGATTCATATTGCAACCCTCCGAATGCGATCTGAATCTGTCGGGCAAACGTCGCGACCTGCGGAAAGCATGATACAAGCAGCCCGGGGTGCGGGGTGCAGCCCGGGCCGTCGAGAGTGAACTTACTTGCTCGGTCCGTTGGTGCGGCCGCCGCCGGAGGGGTTGCCGGTGGTGCTGGGCCAGCCGCCGCCCTTGGAGGCACCGCCGCTGCCGCCCTTGCTGCCACCACCGCCGCTGTTTCCACCTTTGCTCATGACGTTTCTCCTGGTCACCCTGCCGCCGCGGACGACGCGGGCCGGGTGCATGGTTAGGACGCACTAGTAGACGGAAAGTTCGGAAGGGTTGCATCGCGCAAGTGACTATTACGAATGGTGTTGTGAGAATCCCACCGGCAGGGGATTGGGGTGCCGGTGACACACCGCGTCACCAAGTCGAGAGCGCGGAAGCACGGCTTTCGCCGGTCAAAGCCCCGGCGAAAGCCGTGGCACAGGAGAGAGGATGTTGTGAGACACTGTCATTTCTGATATGCTGGCGTGTCGAACTGGAGTTACCAAACATGAACACTCGCCGCAACGCAGTAATGTTGTCGTGGTTCGCAGTTGCTGGTGTGCTGAGCCTCTGTGTGAGTTCGGGATGCACAGGGATGGCCAAGCGCGAGGTGCGAGGGTATGTCGCGGCGGAGCACCAGCGGCTCGAAAGCGCACGCTCGCGCGTAAATGACCCGATGCTAGACGAGTACTTCAGGTCATTTACAAATCCACTTCTTGCAGGTGCTCAGAAGCTTGCGGGGACAAGTAAGCCGGAGTACCAGGCCGACAAAGCACTAGACATCTATGACGACTTTCGGGTGTACGTGGTACACGATGCCTCTCCGAACGCTTGGACAGTTGGCGATGACTTTGCGTGCATCACCACGTCCGCCATTCTGTTTGCGGAGCATCCTGACGAACTCGCTTTCATTCTGGCCCACGAGTACGGGCACATGCGCGGCGGGCATCTAGTAACCGCTGTCAAGCGAAAGTATGCGACCGCTTTTGTAGCGGGAATGGCCGCAGGACTGGCGAGTGGCGTGGCGAACTATCAGGCGCAGGCCAATCCCTACTACTCGTCGACGCAGTACAACATGGACTTGCAGAACGCGCGGAACCTCGCGATGGCGATCATGCTCTCATATACACCTCACCAACCGATCGACGAGCACGACGCCGATGAGAAGGCGATCGAACTCTTGCTCGCAGCGGGGCTTCCGATTGACCGCGCAGACAAGTTCTTTGAGCGCATGCTTGCGAGATTCGGCGATACCAAGAGCAACACTCATCCTGCGCCGTCGGCTCGCATTGCTCGTGTGCGGGCCCTGATGGCGAAGCACGATGGGTACGTGTCCCCGTTGATGTGCAACGAGAGTCAGTTCAAGAAGGTGCAACAGCGGGTCCGGGAGTTGACTGTGACCGCAATGGAGTCTGGCACGCTCGCCTTCTACAGCCAAGAGCGACATTCACTCTTGAACAAGCAACCAAAGTCACACTTGAAAGCCTGCGGACCTCTCTACGCGGACCCCGAAGTGCTGGCAACAATGTACTGGAACGCCGTACGTGGCGACTCGACTCACCAGCAGTAGATTGGCACCGCATCGCAGAATCGATGACGGCGGCCTAATGGTGAGGCCACCCGCCGGTTGTCGAGGGTGGCGTATGTGGTGGAGGGGTGATTGCGGCGCGGCGACGTCGCCGTTGCACAGGCGTGCTGGTGGCGCCGTGTGCCCTCTCGGCGCGACCTGTCCGCAGAGCCGGACAGGTCACGGGCACGGGGTGGGGCCACCTGCCTTTCGTGTCAAAGTCGTCCAGACCACGTGTAGCTGTCAGTCATCGGGGTACAGGTGCTGGAATTCGGCCATCATTTCATATCGCGCTGACAACTCCTCGCTCAGGCCCATCTCACAACCGTCAAGGAATTCGAAAACGTCGTGCACGGCGCTACGAAGTGTCTCGAGAGTGACCGACTCCGGCAGCCGCGCCAATTGAAGCTGGCCCTTCTTGTCACGCTCGTATCGAAATGACTGTGCAAGCGGATCCACGGTGTCGAATTCGAGAATCAGAGCCTCCGCCTGATCAAGGACCGACTTGTCGCCCTGCGGCCACACGAGTTCAATGTACCGGCGGACCGACTGCCAAAGGCTCCTCAGGTGATGGGTCTCTATGGCCTTAGGGGGTTCTTCGTCGTACAGCTTGCAGCCCACTCGGCACAGCACCTTGAGTTGTACTTCAAGCGCATGACGATACAGGAAGCCAATCGGAAACAAGAAGCAGTCAGGATGACGTATCTGCGACATTGCGTGGTCGACTACTGCGTCTCCGGCTTCCTTAAAACCGCTTGCGATGCCCGCTTCGCGATCGGGGTCCATCCAGCGGACAAACGCATTTCGCGGGCTCTGAATAGTGGCCTTGAATGCTCGGTTATGGATGGACATGGCTGTCTCCCTGCTATTCACGGATTCTAGAAAGGGTTTTTCAGAGCGTGCGCCGTGGTCATGCCCCAAAGTCTGCAATGGCGAGGTGAGAGCGACCCGTTCGAGATGCGTGCTCGCGTACGCGAACAATGACCTCAGGCAGTGTCATGGCGCCGGACAGAATTGCGTAGATGTGGTCATGTCCAAGCAGAAGCAACTTGGTCCCAGGACCGGACGCCTCGTCCACGGTTGCTTTGCCAAATCCTGACATGCTCACGACAATCCCCATCGTGTTGTCAGCGACGCGATTCAAGCGAACTCGAATGTCGTCAATCCCAGGCGAACCAAGGGGGTTGGCCTCAAATTTCAATGAAAGGAGATACGTTGTTCCGTCGACCGCTACGCTTCCATCTACTTCACGCGTGCCAGCGCGGTACGGAGACTTGTGCGGCACTTCGAATAGCGTGCAGAGGTCCGCAAACCAGTCTTGAAAGGCGTACCCACCCTCTGTTGTGCCTAGAAGTGGAAGCAGTGTGTCTTCGAGCGTCGACTTCAGGAGGGCAAGTTGACCAACGTGCGACATGTTGCGTGATCGTCGCTGCTCGGCATCGTGTCTCAGTCTCTGGCGTTCCTTTTCATCGGTAAGCGCTCGCTGTTCGCGCTGCAGGTACTCAGAAAGAGCGGCTATGGATCGTTTGGCACGTTCAAGCTTCACGTCCGTATCTTCCCAGCCAACGAGGTCTGGAAAGTGCTGTTGCTCAGACAGTGACGTCGCCAGCTGACGAATCAGTCCCGAACCCTTCTGGGACGCTTCGATCTGGGGAAACAGCCAATCTAAGAATTGGCGCTTCGTCGTCGTCTTGTTGAGATGTGCCAAGGCGGCGTCGGAGATTCCGTGACGCTTGAGATACTTCTTCAGCGAGTCCAACCGCCAGAACGACGACAGCAGCGCGTCCTGCACCAGATCAACTAGGTGTGGTGAGATGGCTGGCATTCGAAAGCACCAGCGGCCTTGTTTCCAAGGCCGCTGGCAGAGTGATTGTGCTAGTAGTCCATGTCGCCATGGTCATGGTCGTGGCCGCCGCCGCCGGTCTTCTTTTCCTTGATCTCGACGATCGCGGCTTCGGTGGTGAGCATCAAGCCCGCCACGCTCGCGGCGTTCTGGAGGGCGACGCGTTCGACCTTGGTGGGGACGATGACGCCCATCTTGATGAGGTCGCCGTACTCGTGGGTGAGGGCGTTGTAGCCGTAGTTGTTCTCGTTGTTCTCCTCGACCTTGGCGGCGATGACGGAGCCGTCCAGGCCGCAGTTGGCGGCGATCTGCTTGATGGGGGCCGAGAGGGCGCGGTAGACGATGTCGATGCCGGCCTTCTCGTCGCCGTCGAACTTCTTGCGGAGCTTGTCGAGGGCGACGCGGGCGCGGATGACGGAGACGCCGCCGCCGGGGAGGATGCCCTCTTCCACGGCCGCGCGGCAGGCATGGAGGGCGTCCTCGACGCGGGCCTTCTTCTCCTTCATTTCGACCTCGGTGGCCGCGCCGACGTTGATCTGGGCGACGCCGCCGGCGAGCTTGGCGAGGCGCTCTTCGAGCTTCTCACGGTCGTAGTCGCTGGTGGTGTTCTCGATCTGGTGGCGGATCATGTCGATGCGGGCCTTGATGTCGCTGCTCTTGCCCGCGCCCTCGACGATTGTTGTGTTGTCCTTGTCGATGGTGACCTTCTTGGCGCGGCCCAGGTCCGCGAGTTCAACCTTCTCGAGCTCGATGCCGAGCTCTTCCATGATGGCCTTGCCGCCGGTGAGGGTGGCGAGGTCTGCGAGCATTTCCTTGCGGCGGTCGCCGAAGCCGGGGGCCTTGACGGCGCAGACCTTGAGGACGCCGCGGATCTTGTTCACGACGAGCGTGGCGAGGGCCTCGCCGTCGATGTCCTCGGCGATGATGAGGATGTTGGAGCCGGTCTCGGCGATCTTGCCGAGGATGGGGAGCATGTCCTTGGCGTTGCTGATCTTCTTCTCGTAGATGAGGATGTAGGGGTTGTCGAGCGTGCACTCCATGTCGGCGAGGTTGGTCACGAAGTGGGGGCTGAGGTAGCCTTTGTCAAACTGCATGCCCTCGACGAGCTCGACCTCGGTGTCCATGGACTTGCCTTCTTCGACGGTGATGACGCCGTCCTTGCCGACCTTGTCCATGGCGTCGGCGATGATCTTGCCGATCTTCTCGTCCTGGTTGGCGGAGCAGGTGCCGACCTGGGCGATTTCCTTGGAGGAATCGACCTTCTTGGACATCTTCTGGAGGGTGGCGACGACCTCGGCCACGGCGGCGTCGATGCCGCGCTTGACCTGGTTGGGGTTCGCGCCGCTGGTGATGACCTTCAGGCCCTCGGCGTAGATGGCTTCGGCGTAGATGGTGGCGGTGGTGGTGCCGTCGCCGGCGTCCTTGGAGGCCTTCTGGGCGACTTCCTTGACCATCTGGGCGCCGAGGTTCTCGTACTGGTCCTCGAGCTCCACTTCCTTGGCGACGGTGACGCCGTCCTTGGTGACGGTGGGTGCGCCGAAGGACTTCTCAAGGACGACGACGCGGCCGGAGGGGCCGAGGGTCACTTTGACGGCGTGGGCGAGTTTCTGAACGCCCCGGAGGATGCGTTCACGGGCGTCGTTGTTGTACGCGATGGACTTTGCGGGCATTGGACTTTCCTTTCAGGAAATCGCGGAGGTTTGGAGGGGAGCGGAGGAACGCGGAGGAGAAGCGGGTTTTCAATCCTTCTTCATCTCTGCGTTTCTCCGCATCCTCTCCGTTTCTCCGCGATCGGTTTTCTTACTTGATTGCGATCTTCAGCCAAGCAACGCGCTCGGCGTCCAGGATGTAGACGGCTTTGCCGTCGGTGACTTTGACGAGGTGGTCGGGTTCGTCGGGGATGAGCATGGCCTTCTTGACCTCCAGGTTGGCCAGGCCCGGCACGGGCGAGGGGACATCGGCGAAGTAGACGCCGAGGTCACGTTCGCCGTTGAGCTCGCGGAGGGCGGTGCGTAGTTGGGTGGGGGTCATAGGAAAGGCATCAGGCATTGGGCATCGGGCATCAGAGCGGAAGGAACCAGGTGCTTTCCTGATACCCAGTGCCCGATGCCTGATGCCCGACTTCGTCAGTCAATCACGGCCAAGATGTCGTCTTCGCTCATCATGAGGTACTCGTTGCCGTCGAGCTTGATCTCGGTGCCGGCGTAGCTTGTGAAGATCACGCGGTCGCCCTTCTTGACGGTGAGGGGGATGCGCTCGCCGGTGTCGGTGTTGAGGTTGCCGGTGCCGACGGCCTCGATGGTGCCGGTCTTGGGCTTGTCCTTGCTGGTCTCGGGCAGGAAGATGCCCGTGTCGGTCTTGGACGCGGCCTCGTCACGCTTGACGAGGATCTTGTCGCCCAGGGGACGGACGGTGGTGCGGGTGCCTTTGGGAGCGGACTTGGTAGCGGTGGACATTCGAACAATCTCCTTCTTTGGACAAGTGTGAAACTCGGTTTGAACCACAAAGGCACAAAGGGCACAAAGGGGGAAGAGGGCAGGAAAGAATGGGGTGGGGTCGTGCTGTGCCGGTTGTCTCTTCTAGCTTTCTTCTTTCTCTCTTTCTTCTTTGTGTACTTTGTGCCTTTGTGGTGAAGTTCTGACGCGGTCAGTTCATGCGGGCCAGCGGCCCTCGTAGTGGCGTTCCAGGATGCGCCGGATGACGCTCAGGATGACCTCCAGGTCGCGGGCCTCGTGCGGGCGGTCCACGACGGCGAAGGCGCCCAGGCGCAGGGCGTGGGAGAGGTCGCGGATGTCGTCGCGCGTGGTGCGTTGGCGCTTCACGGCGACGACCGGCGGCGGCTCGGCCATGCGGGCGAGGATTTCGAGCAAGCGCGTGCCACCCTCGGTGAACTCGGGGGCGTCCAGTTCGGTCGCGCGGGCGGTGGTGTGCAGCAGGTCCAGCGGCAGGGCCAAGTCCACCACCGCGACATGAATGCGCGTCGTGCGGATCACGTCGCTGGCCTCTTTGCCGGAGGCTGCGCGGTGGCTGACGACGCCCATGGGCTCCAGGAGGCGGGGGAGGCGGTCGACCCAGGGGTCGGTCTGCCACCCGGCATAAGAAAGGAGCAGGTTGAGCCGGCCCGGGGCGGACCCTGCCAGCGGACCGGCCGGCGCACCGGCGGTCGGGCCGAGCGGGTGGTCGGCGTCGTGAAGGGGGGTGTTGGAGCGCACCGAGACCATGGGTTTCAGGAGGGCTAGGGCAAGGGGCGTGCCGGAAAAGTGATGGCCGTCGCCGCCCCGGGAACGCGGATGCAGGGGTCCATCGGGCGCGTGGGCGTGCGATGGATGGGCGCGCGTGGGGTGCGGGGTGTCGAAATGGCAGGGGCAGCGCGGCGGGCTGGCGGTGCCGGGGTGGCTCAGGGGCGGGCGCAGAAACCAACGAGAATGTTTGGTCCTGGTTCGGGTTTGCGGTATGATGGGGTGGCGGGGTAGGCGGTCGGCGAAGGAGGCAGAGATGGACGCGATGCATGTCGTGCTGCTGGCGCTGGCGCTGATCGGGGCGGGCGCGGCCGTGTGGTTTGGGATGAGGGCCGCGCGGCTGGGCGCCGAGGTGGTGTCGGCCGCGACGCGCGCGGAGCGGGCGGAGGGTGAGGGGTCAGCGCTGCGCGGAGAGGTTGCTCGCCTGACGGGCGCGGCGAACGCGTGGGAGAACAAAGCGATCGCGCTGGAGAAGGACGTGGAGGCGCAGGCGAAGGCGCACGAGGCCGATGTGCGGCGCGTGCAGGACGTGGCGCGGGCGCAGATGGAAGCGGTGGAGGAACGCGAGCGGCGGATGAAGGAGGACTTCGCGCTCTTTGAGGCGAAGATGCAGCAGTCGTTCAAGGCGCTGGCGGGCGATGCGCTCAAGAGCAGCACGGGGGAGTTCCTGAAGCTGGCGGACCAGAAGTTCGCGGGGCTGCAGCAGGCCAGCGCGGGCGAGCTGGACAAGAAGCGGCAGGCCTTTGAGCAGCTCGTGAAGCCGCTGTCGGAGACGCTGCAGAAGACCGACGCGAAACTCGCGGAGATCGACAAGAACCGAGCGGCGACGCACGCCGCGCTCGCGGAGCAGGTGCGGCAGATGAGCGACGCGAGCGTGCGGCTGAGCGAGGAGACGCGGAAGCTGGGCGATGCGCTGCGGAAGCCCGAGGTCCGCGGGGCGTACGGCGAGATGCAGCTGCGGCGCGTGGCGGAGATCGCGGGCATGACGGCGTACTGCGACTTTTCCGAGCAGGAGAGCGTGGAGGGCATCGATGGCGAGAAGCTGCGGCCCGACATGGTGGTGAAGCTGCCGAGCGGGCGGCGCGTGGTGGTAGACGCCAAGACGAACATTCAGGGGTACCTGGACGCGGTGCAGGCCACGACCCCCGAGGACACCCACCGGCACTTGGACCGCTTCGCGCGGCACGTGTCGGAGCAGGCGATCAAGCTCGCGCGCAAGGAGTACTGGAAGAGCGTGGACGGCAGCCCCGAGTTTGTCGTGATGTTCATCCCAGGCGACCAGTTCATTGATGCCGCGCTCTCGCGCCAGCCGGACATCCTGGAAACCGCGGCGAGGCAGGGCGTGATTCTGGCGAGCCCGGCGACGCTCATCGGCCTGCTGCGCGCGGTGGCGGTGGGGTATAAGGAAGAGCGGCTGGCCGAGGTGGCGGAGGAACTCCGCGCCCTGGGGCGCGAGTTCCACGAGCGGATGGCGACGGCGCTCAAGCCCATCGCACAGTTGGGCGGGGACCTGGACAGTGCGGTGCGGCGTTACAACGAGTTTGTGGGCAGCTACGAGTCGCGCCTCAAGCCCACCCTCGACAAGTTTGAGGAGGCGGGCGTGAAGGGCAAGAAGGAAGTGCCGGCGATCGTGAGCGTCGCGGCCAACACCCGCCAGCTCGAGGCCCCGCGCCCGCTGTTCAATGCGCCGGGGTCGTGATCCTTGTTGGACGTTGCCACCCATGCCCTTCGCTCCCGCAAACGATGCGCACAGGTTTGGATGTCGCACACTTCTGGTTGCGGCTCGGCACTGGTTTCGCGAGTTCCCATTGCAGTAAGGTTGGCGGCGCAAGGTCACTTGTTCTTGAGTTCCGCGCGACCGTCTGTGAGTGCCTCGGTGCGGGCGGGGTCCTCCAGGTACGCCTTCGCGGCCGCATCAACCCTGATGAACGCGTCGAGGAACGCCTGCGTCGTCGCCGTGGTGGCCTTCACAGTCATATCCAGATCGAGGCCATCGCTGCTGCCCTTGTCGCCCAGCCGCCGTCCGGCCTTGCCGCCGTAGGACGAGTGCGTCGCACCCTCGATCCACAGCAGGTACGCGGGCGGGCCGCCCTTCTCTCGCCCGCGCGAGTACTCGAAGGAGTGCCGGCGCGTCTCCGGTGTTTCGTTGCCGATCGCCGCGACATCGTTGCTGCCGGTGATCGTCAGGATCGGTACCGAGAGTTCGTTCCACGATTCCTCGGTCATCATGCGGTTGTTGAGCCCGCCGCCGGAGATGATGATGCCGGCCTTGACGCGCGGGTCGCCCACGCTGCGCGCCGTCAGCAGGTCGCCCGCGCCCGCGGCCTTCCCCTGCTCCATGCTGCGAGATCCCCGCACCTTCACGCCCACGATCATCTGCGTCGTGAGCGCGCCGGCGGAGTGCCCGGACATCGCGATCTTCTCACGGTCGATGCGCCCGTGTGCAACAACTTTGTGTGTCAGCGGGTCTGTGGTCGAGAAGCGGAGCAGCTCATCATGGTCCTCGATCTTCGCGAGTGAGTCCAGAATGAACTTGACGTCCGCGACGCGCTCCATGGGCTTCACGTCCTTGAGCAGCGTGCTTGGGTTCTTCGCCAGCTCGCGCATGTTCTCCCCGTTGCGCCGCCGCAGAGCGATCGAGTCGGAGTGCGTCGGCAGGACGACCACGTAGCCGTGGCTGGCCCAGTGGGCCGTGAGGTCCGGGAAGGCATCGCGCGAGCCGCCCGCGCCGTGGGAGAAGACGACCAGCGGGAACGTGCTGGAGTCCGCCGCCGCGACCTTCGGGAAACGCACCGTCACTTCCAGGTCCTTGTCCCGTGCATCGTCGTGCAGGGTGAGGTCAAACGACGCTACGGCGAACGGTCCGCGATCGAGTTTGTACCCCTGCGCAGGCTCTGCCTGCGCGGGCGGGGCCGCGATCACCGAGGCCGGGAACGTCGGGAGTGCAAGCACGAACAGGAGCAGGCTGGTCCTCATGGCAGGCATAACGCGGGCGGCCGCGGCTTGTTGCGTCGGCCAGCGCCATACGGTGTTATGGGCGGAGGTCCACCACCGTCGTGAACGAGCCCTGGTCGATGAGCAGCTTGCCGTCCGCCGCGTGGATGGACTCTGGGTCGTCCAAAAGGGAGATGCGCCGCTGCGCCAGCAGCTTGGCATCCGGGAACGAGAAGACCAGCACGCGGGCCTCTGCTGTGGCCGTGCGGATGCCGGCGTTGAGGTCCTCGCGCGGGAAGACCTGTACGCTCACCATCGCATTATCGCACAGCAGGGCCGGCGCAAGCGTGCCCGGCGTCTCGATGGCGTCGATGCCGACGATCTCTCCAGCGCTGTCGAACACGATGAGCCCTTCCTCGCTCGACACCGTCAGGTGGTCTCGCGTGGCGCGGATGTCGAAGGGCAGGCGCAGCCGCCCCATGTCGTCGATCGCGCGGTCGGGTCCATCGCCGGTCGCAAGGTTCAGTACCCGCAGGTCGTACGCGTCATCGAGCACAAACGCGCTCCCGCCGCACACCCACGCCGCGCCCGTGTTCCGCATCGGCCGCGCCGCGTTGCTCCACGAGACCGAGCCCTTGGCCGACAGCCGCAGCACCTTGTCCGACGAGCCCAGCAGCGCGCCCCCATCGGGCAGCAGCCGCACCCAGCGTGCGTGCTCCCCCAGTGTCTCGGGTGCTGCTGACCACACAGGCTTCCCACTCGTCAGGTCCAGCGCCGCCGCCGCGGGCTCGAGGGCCTCGCGGATCGTGGCGTTGGGCCGACCGCCCACCGCCGCCACCAGCCCGCCCGCGCAGTCGATGTCAAAGACGCGGTCCATCGGCAGGGTCGCGCGCCAAAGGACCGCGCCGTCGCGCAGGCTGATCGCCACCGTGTGCGCATCGCGCCGGGCCAAGACCAGCGTGTCCCCGCTGCCGGTGAAGAGCAGGTCGTCGGAGCGCACCAGCCCGTCCAGCGGCGTGTTGAGGCGTGCCACCCGGTCCGCGGGCAACTGCCCGTCCTCCTTGAACAGCGTCGGCAGCGGCGGAGACTTCCACAGCGTCGAACCGTCGATGTTCGAGACGGCCTCGATCGTCGCGTCGGTCGAGCGCGGGAAGTACAGCACCGTGGCATCGGTCGTCACGCGGACGAACGTGGGGGCCACATCGCACTCGCGTTGCCACAGCGGCGCCATCCGCCCATCGCTCATGCTGGGCGCAAAGACCGCAGCGCGTCCCGCGTCCCGCGACACCATGGGCACCAGCGACGTCGCCTCTCCCGCGCGCATCGCCTGCAGAGACGTCGCCGGCCGCCAGTCTTCCACCGCCTGCACACGGTCGCCGACAGCAGCTCCCACCGCCGGCATGCCGCCCCGCTGCAGAAGCGTCCGTCGCAGCGGAGCAATCGCGTCCGACAGCGGCACGCTGCCGGTGTCGCTCGCAACAGCAGTCTCCGGTGCCGCCGCGGCAAGGCGCGAGAGCTGCATGAGCGCGGGCTCCTGGTCCGCAGCGTTGGTCGCGAACGTCAGCAGTGCGCCCGCCAGCCTGCCCGCATCCTCGGGCCGTGCCTCCCGCCCGATGCGGCGCGACAGGATCGCCGACTCCACGCCCCGCGCCAGGCATTCCCGCACGAGCATTGGTTTCTGTTCCCGCGCCGCCGCGTCCGCCGCGATGGACCACATCGCCGGGGCAGTCGCGGCGAGGGCATACCGCCGCGCGGTGTCGGCGAGTGTCTGCGCGGGCCCCGCCCGGTCCAGCGTCGCCAGCACCGCGCCCGCCTCGTCGTCAAACGCCCGGTACGGCGCAGGCCCCGCGCTCAGGAGAATCTCTGCGATTGCATCGCCCGCGAGCGTGCCCGCGGTGGCGCTTGCATCCGTCGTACCCGACTGCCCAAGCTCCGCGCTGGTGAGCGTCGCCAGCGACGGGTCGGCGAGCACCTCCTGCAGGTCCTCCACCGCAAGCTCGTGCTGCTGGGCATACGACCGCAGGAACGCGCGGTCAAAGAGCGCCAGCGTCCGCTGGCGTGGCGTTTCCGCGGCCCGCAGAAGCCGGTCGGCCAGTGTGCCCAGGAGCGCTGCGTCCTTGAGCGCCGGCAGGGGGAACTCGGGCTGCGACGCCCGTGCCCCAGCGCCCCCAGGAGCGAGCGAGCCACGCGACGCGGTAATCGACGCGTGCAGCAGGTCAAACAGGTCCGCCCGGTGCTTTTCCGAGAGCGCCGAGTCCTTGGTCTTGCTGATCAGCGTGAGCGCCTGGTCCGCCAGAGCTGGGGCAAGTTCAGCCTTGCCCTGCCGCAGCGCCAGCTGCAGGTACGTCAGCACCGGTGCCGGGTTGCTTGGGTCGCGTGCCACGCGCGCCTCCAGCGTGGCCTTGGCCTTGTCCCACGAGAGGAACGTGTGCACGCCCGCGTTGTCCGCCACCACCGCGTGCGCGATCGCCGACTGCCCCGCCGTGCCCGTGGGCACCACGATGTTGCCCGACCGCGGCAGCGCGTGTGCCTGCGTGCTCGTGGGGTTCGCGCTGTCGATCACGACAACGCCAGAGGCCGTCGGCACGCACAGCATGCCGTCCATCGCCACCGCGCGCCCGGTGAACTGCACCGGCCGGTCAAACTTGTCGGTCGCCGCCACCACGGGCGTCGCCTTCGCAAACTCCGCGATGGGCACAAAGGCCACGCCGTTGCGGGCGATCAGCGCCAGCCGCTCGCCTACCTGCACGATGTACGAAGGTGCCCCCAGCTCCGCCGCCTCGCGCCGCGCCACGACCGTGCCCGTTGCCCGGTCCACCTGCATCACCCCGCCCTCGCCGGGTTCCACAAAGAAGAGCGACGAGCCCGCCACCACGGGCTTCTGCACCTCAAAGGCCGGCGCATCGTCCTGCATCGTCAGGCCCTGGTTGGGGTCCAGCGCCCGCCCCGAGCCCGCCTGCCGCACCCACAGCGCCTCGCCCGTCGTCGCGTTGAACGCACCGAGCACGCCCATGTCGTCCCCGCGGTACACGATGCCGTCCGCGAGCGTGCTCGCGTCGGGCCGCGCCTGCGAGCGGCCCCACACCTGCGCGCCGATGCTCCCCACCAACCGCGTCCACCGCACCTGGCCCGATGTGAGATCAATGCCCACCAGGTACAGCGAGATCACACGCCGCGTCGTCCCCGGCTTGCGCACGCCCACCACCACCGTGTCGGCCTCGATCACCGGCGGCCCGCGCATCACGCCCGATTCCAGCGTGCTCTCCGCGTACCGCGGGTTGACCGACCACAGCAGCGCGCCGTCGCTCGCGCGCAGCGCGTGAATGCGGCCGTCCCCCTGCCGCTCTCCCCCGGTCGGCAGGCCCGTCACCGCCACCACCGTGTTGCGAGACACCGCCGGCGACGAAACATCCTCCAGCATCCGCGTGCTGTTCACGTACAGAAAGTCCCCGCGTGCCGGGCTCGGCAACGGCAGAATCTTCGCCGGTGTCGTCCGCCACACCTGCGCCAGTGTCGCCGCGTCATACGCCGCGATCGCCTGGTCGTCGCACACATACAGCGTCTCGTCCGCGAGCGTCGGGAAGACCCAGGCCGCATCGGGGTTGGGCGTGTTGCCCCACGGGCGGCGGTCCTCGGGCTGCGTCGCGAGCGCGACCGACTGCAACGGCTGCGTCGAAAGCTGCTCCCACGGTGGCATCGTGAACGCGTCGAACGGCCCCCGACCCTTCACCCGCTCCGCGATGGGCAGCGCCACCGCCGCCGCCAGCGCGGGCGCAGGCTCGCCAGACTTTGCCGCGAGCCCTTCCACCAGCGTCCGCACGTCCGGCCGCGGCAGATACGCCGCCAGCCGCGCCGCGATCCGGGCCGCGTCCCCCGCGCGAGCCCCCGCACAGTCCGGGTGCGTCAGCGCTGCTTCCAGCGTCAATCGGCACGCTTCAAACCGCGCGGCTTCCAACTGCTCCTGCGCCGTTCGCAGCGCGGCGTCCAGCCCCGGCGTGGTTAGCCACCGGGTCAACAGCACCCGCGCCACTTCGCCCTGTTCCAGCGCTGCCTGCGCAACCGGCCCCTGCTCCGCCCGGTACTTCTCCAGGAGCTGCGGCGATGCCACCAGCACCTCGCGGATCGCGTCCCGAACCGGTCTGAACAGCTCACGGTCCGCCGCGCTCGGCACGAGCTGCGAGCCCTCGGTGTCCAGCACCTCCTGCAGCACCCGCACGGCCTCGGTGAAGTTCCCGGCATCCGCCAGCTCACCCGCACGGCTGATCGCCTCCGGCGCGGTCACCGCTTCATCCAAAAAGGCCCGCGGCGCTTGCTGCGCCCGCGCTGCCGCACCCTGGGCGGCGGGCGGCACCACAGCCTGCGACCACACGGGCGTCGTCACCGTCCCTGCGGCCAGCACGAGCGCTGCCGCGAAGGTGCCGCGGGCGCGGGCGGTGCGGGCGGGGGAGGTGCGGTCGTGTGGCATGTTGTGCAGAGAGAATACGGGGCCGCGGCGCGGGCGGTTCAGGCGCGCCCGCGCGACATCGGCCGGCCCAACCGGCCACTTCAGCCCTTGCGTCGGGTGCTGCGCACTTCGGCCCCACGTACCCGCCCGCCAAGGGGTGTTCTGGGGCCTGCCCGGCTTCGCCACGCGGCGCAGGCCGCCGCCCCGCCGCCCATGAACGCAGGGTGGGCTCAAACGCCTGGCCCCACTGACCGATGGCGGACAGGATGGACGGAGCCCGGCGCGGCCAGGTCGGCGACTTCACGGGTGCGGCTGAGGTCGCCCCGCTGTCGCTCTCGCTGCTCGCGTCCCCCCGCGTCCGCAGCGTCCGCGTGGCGATCCTCCTCGCCACCGCGTGCCTCCTGGGCGTCTACGACCTCGCCCTCACGCTCGAGTTCTCCACCAGCGTCGGCATGGTCGAGCTCAACCCCGTCGCCCGCCTCATCATGCGCGTCTACGACTCCCCGTGGGTCCTCGCCGCGTGGAAGTTCCTCACCATGGGCCTGTCCGCCTGGATCATCTGGCGCGTCCGCCACCGCCGCATCGGTGAAGCCGCGGCCTGGATCGCCTTCACCGTGCTCGTGGTGCTCTGCCTCCACTGGGTCCGCTTCATCGGTGACGCCGCCGAGTTCGCCAGCGAGTACCACGTCCTGCAAACCGCGGACGAGCAGCGGTACGTCGTCATGGGCGAGGAATAACCCCGCACGTGGCCCCGGCGGCGGTACACTCCGCCCATGGCACGGACGACCACAGCGCTGCCGGCGCTCGCGACGCTCACGCTCACCACCCTCCTCTGCGGCTGCATGTCGTCCAGCCCCCCCGGGCTTGAGGTCACGGGCGCACGCGTCGGTCCGTCCACCGAGGGCCGCAGCGTCGTGCTCATCGAAATCGTCGCGAGCAACCCCAACAAGGACGGCCTGCCCCTCAAGGGCGTGTCGTACTCGGTGGAGATGAGCGGCGAGAAGGTCTTCGAGGGCCGGCGCGACGCCCAGGCCAGCATCCGCGGCTACGGCCTCCAGAAGTTCACCCTCCCCGTGCCCGTGAGCAGCTCGTACATCGCCGCGGGCACGACAAGGTTCCGTGTGAAGGGTGAACTCACCTATGTCGCGCCCGAAACGCTCGCGCGGACGCTCTACGACAACAACTTGCGGGATTGGAAAACGTCGTTCGTGGGCGAGGGAGTGGTGGGGCAGTAACGCCCAGCAACCACCGGCCCAGCAGCGTCCTACACCGCCGCCCTCCGCGGCATATCATCAAACTCGTCCCCGCGGAACAGGCTCCCCAGATACGCACGCTTCACCGTGTCGTCGTTGATGAGCTGGCGCGGCGTGCCCTCTGAGAGCTTGCGCCCTTCCACGATGATGCACGCCCGGTCGCAGATCCGCAGCGTCTGCTGCACGTTGTGGTCCGTGATCAGGAACGCGATGCCCCGGTCCGCCAGCCGCCGCACCTCCGCCTGCAGCTCTTCCACAGCGATGGGGTCCACGCCGCTGAACGGCTCGTCCAGCAGGATCAGCCGAGGCTGCGTCACGAGCGCCCGGGCAATCTCCAACTTCCGCCGCTCGCCGCCGCTGCACGTCCGCGCCTGGTGCCGGGCCTTGTGCAGCAGAGAGAACTGCTCCAGCAGCGCGTGCGCCCGGCTCAGCCGCTCGCCCCGCGGCAGGCCCAGTGTTTCAAGGATCGCCAGCAGGTTCTGCTCGCACGTGAGCCGCCCGAACACGCTGGGCTCCTGCGAGAGGTAGCCCATCCCCACCCGCGCCCGCTGGTACATCGGCAGCCCCGACACATCGTTCCCATCGAACAGCACCCGGGCATTGCTGCCCGCGTCCGGATCGATCATGCCGATGGTCATGCGGAACGACGTCGTCTTGCCCGCGCCGTTGCGGCCCAAGAGCCCCATCACCTCTGCGCGTTCCACATGAAACGACACGTCGTCCACGACGACGCGCCCCGCGTACGACTTGCGGAGATGATGTGCTTCCAGGAGCGGCACGGGCCATCATAGTGCCCGGCGCGTGCCCCAGTAGGACCACAGAACGGGTCCAGCAAGAGCCGGGCGAGCGTCCGCTCAGGGCCGCTTCGCCACCACCGTGCCCGCCTTCGCTTTCGCCAGTCCCGTCGTGGGCTCAAGCGACCACTGTGCACTCGCGATCATCGGGTCCGCGCTCCGCGTGCGACCAGACGCCGCCCGCGCACACGTCGTTACCTCCACGCGGTAGGTGCCCGGCTCCAGCGTCCCCGAGACATCAAACGACCCCGCCGCTGCCTGCGCAGTGTCAAACTCGTGCACCACGCCACCCTCGCCTACTAGCCGCACGCGGCTGAGCCGCTGCTGCGCTTCATCCGCCGCGGCCGGGTCGCTCACGCCCGTCAGCGTGCCGCGGAACCGGTACGCCTGGGCCCGGCCCGTCACCTTGAATTCGGTGGTCTGTGTCGTCGTCGCCCGCGCGGTCCGGTCGCACGACTGGCTGCCCACCGTGCCCAAGGACCCCTCCCCCTGGCTCGCGAAGGACATGACCCCCGCGCGCAGCCCGCCCCCCTCGGTCGTGCCCGCATCGCACTGGCTCCACGACTGCGCGGTCTGCCCGCCGACGCTCGCCGTCCGTGTCCGCTGCGTGGTGGTCGAAGTCATCTCCGACTCGCTCACCCGCAGCGCCGCGTCAAAAGACTCCGTGTCGCTCACGCCCGACGCGTGATCCGTCACCTCCGCAGCGCCGGACATGCTGCCCGTCACGCGGAGCGGCACCACCGCGCCACGGCACGGCCCGGCAAGGCCACAGACGCACAGACCGGCACACACGAAAGCAAGCGGAACGCGACGCAGCACACAACCTCCCGCCGCCCGCGGGAGGAAAGCCCCGCACCGGCAGAGAGAATGTGCCAATCAACCGGACCCGGTGCCAGCAAAGTGCGTGGTTCAGCGCCGACGCCGCAGCGTTATCGGCGCGGCACAGACGGCAAAGACCAACCCGGGCACGCCCGGCACGGTGAGCACCGCGTCAAAGCCGACGTTGGGCGACCAGGGCTGCCCGAACGCGAGCGACTCGGTGCGCGCGGTGGCGCGGGCCTCCACGCGGTACTCGCCGGGCGCGAGCATGCCCGCGAAGTCGAAGTCCACCGGCGAGCCGGGGTTCAGCCCCTCCGCGCGGTGCAGCAGCGTCGTGCCCTGCCAGAGCTCCACGAAAGCAGTCTCGTCGAAGTTCACCCACGTCTGGTCCACCAGCGATGCGCCCCGCCCCGTGACCGCGCCCATGAGGCGGTACGCGGACAGCGTGTCCACCGAAAAGACAAACGTCGCGCCGCTCCACGCGTGCCCCTTGCCCAGCGCCCCGTTGAAGTAGTCGCCCGTCACCGTTGCATCGGCGACGCCCACCACAGACCACTGCGTGCTGGTGGGCGCAAGGCCGTTGATCACCGCGTGCGCGTTGCCCGTCGCCGTCAGTGTCGGGAACGACGAGTCCTGCCACGACGTGGTGACGAGGTTGCCGTCCTCAAACTGCGCAAAGGGCGTCGGGCTCGGCTGTGTCTGCCCGCCGCTGAACGAGTCCGAGTCGATCTCCGACGTGAACATCCCCTCCGCGCTCGCCGTCCCGCCGAAGGTGTATAGCGCGCTCTGCGGCACAAGCCCGGCGAACGCCGGCGCGGCCACCACCGTGCCCGCGATCCAGGCGAACACCGCACACACGTTCATCCGTGAATCATTCGTCTTCAAGCAACCCTCCACGCGCTGGGACAACAAAAAGTGTCGCGGGCCCGATGTCACCATGCCCGTCCCGAGAGCAACCGGCATCGGCGGTGCGACAGCCCAACTGTGCCATACGTACCGCGACGCTACCACCTTCCAAGCATCGGTTCACGGGAGGACGGGCAACAAGAAACACCAGCAAGGGATGCGCGGGCGGTTCTCGGACCATCGTCACAACTTACCCCGCTTCACACCACACTCTCAAAGAAGGGGATGCACATCGGGTACCGGAACACCCGCCCCCGGTGCGCCGCCACGCACGCCAGTGTCGTCCCCACCGCCCCCAGCACATACACGACCGGGATGAGCACGAACGCCGGCGCACCACACGTCGCCGCCGACAGCAGCAGCAACGCGCCCGAGTAGGTCAGCAGCGTGATCTGAAAGTTCAGCGCCTGCCGCCCGTGGTCATCGATGAACCGCGACCGCTTGCGCCGCCACAGCCACAGCACCAGGCACGGCAGCACCGGCAGCGCAACGTGGATCAGTAGGATGGTGAGGTGCAACCCGACCGCAAACACCTTCTCCCAGTGCACCACCCCCGGCCACGCGAGCGGGTGCGCATCGGTGCGCGGAATGTGGGTCGTTGTGGCCAAGGAAACTTCACCGCACGTCAGAAGGGAACTCAGGCGCCGATGCCGTGCGCCTCGATGCCCGGATGCCGCATGCCTGGGTGCCGTCATCTCATCCAACCACTTTCAACACCGAGCAGGTGTGCCGCCACGCTGCATCGAGGCGACTTCCTCGCATCCTCTTTGTGCCCTTGGTGCCTTTGTGGTGAACCGTGACTCTACTTGCTCTCCACGTGCCCGTCCTCGCGCACCCTTCCCAGTGCGCTGGGCAGCTCGATGCCCGCCTGCTTCGCGAGTTCGTGCATGGGCGGCAGGCTCCCAACGAGGCTCGCGAGGAAGTCCGCCGTCGTGCCCTTCCCGCCCGCCTTGCCGTTGCCGCTGTCCCAAACCGTGATCTTGTCGATCTTGAGGTTCTGGATGGCCTTGACCTGCTGCTCGACCAGGTCCGGCAGCTTCTCGATGAGCAGCAGCGTCGGCGCGACCTGCGGGTTGGCAGAGCACGCCTCCATGAGCTTGCGGTAGCCGTCGGCCTTGGCCTCCAGCACCTTCCGCACGCCCTCGGCCTCGGCCGTGTACCGGGCCTTGATGGCATCGGCTGCGCCGTACGCCTCGCGCCGCGTCTTCTCGGCCTCGGCTTCCGCCGCAATCTCGATCCGCTTCTTCTCGACTTCCTGGCCCGCCAGCTGCTCCTTGCCCAGCCGCGCCAGTTCCTGCTCACGCTGCGCGATCAGGATCGCCTCCGCCGCCTTGGCCGATGCAACCTCCGTACGACGCCGCGCCTCGGCCGCGATCTCTGCGAGCTTGGCGTTGGACTCGGCCATCTTCGCTTTGGCTTCGTTCTCGCCCGTGGTCGCCATCGCCTCGGCCTGCGCCACTTTGATGCGCTGGTCCTGCTGCGCCTGCTTCTGCGCGACCATCGTTTCCGCCAACCGCTGCGCCTGCACGATCTCCGCGTTCTTCTTGCTCTCCGCCTCGCCCGTCACCGCCTGGGCTTCGAGCGCCGCCAGCGCCACGCGCTGCTTCTGCTCTGCGAGCTTCTGGCCCTCCGCCGCCGTTGCCGATTCCGCCGACACCTTCACCGTCCGCTCACGCACCGCGATCGCCTCGCCCGTCGCGCCGTCGCGCTCCTGCTGCGCAACCTCCACCTTGGCGCGCTGGATCGCCTCCGCCGCGGCACGCTTGCCGATCGCCTCGATGTAGCCCGATTCGTCCGTGATATCCCGCACGTTCACGTTGATGAGCGTCAGGCCGATCTTGTTGATCTCCTGCCCCACGTTCTCGTTGATCAGCGACATGAACTTCTCGCGGTCGCGGTTGATCTCCTCGATCGTCAGCGTCGCGATCACCAGACGCAACTGGCCCAGGATGATGTCCTGCGCCTGCTCGCGCGTCTGGTCCTCCCGCAGGCCCAGCAGGCGCTCCGCCGCGTTGTTCATCAGGACCGGGTCCGTCGAGATGCCCACGGTGAACGTGCTCGGCACGTTCACGCGGATGTTGTTCTGCGAGAGCGCGCCGCTCAGCGGGATATCGATCACCATCGGGTCCAGGGACAGGTACGCGTAGTCCTGGATCAGCGGCATCACGAACGCGCCGCCGCCGTGCAGGCACTTGCTCGACCGCGCGGTGCCCACCTTGCCGTAAATCACCAGGATGCGGTTGGACGGGCACCGCTTGTACTGCCGGATCGTGAAGATCGTGGCGAACAGCAGCACCAGCAGCACCGCGAAGATGAGCCCCAGCCACACAATGGGGCTCAGCCCCACGCTCGAGTCCCGCGCCCCGCCGAACTGCGCCAAGGACGAGAACCCGGCGCCCACAACGCCCGACATCACGCTCTGCATGCCCATGCCCCTCTCCTGTCCGCCGCCCGCCCCTACAGGGGCGTCACGGTCACTGTGTTATCCGGATTCACCGCCGCAACTTTCACGCGCGTCTTGCTCGGCAACGCCGCGCCGTCGCTCACCGCGTTCACCATCCGCTGCCGGTCGCCGATCACCAGCCGCACCTCGCCGACGCCCTTCCCCTTCTCCGGCACCGCCACGTACACGTCCCCGGTCGCCCCCAGCGTCGTCCGCACGTGGATATTCCCGCTGGCCTCCAGCCGCCGCACGTTCCGCATCACCACCGCCAGCAGCAGCACCATCGCGAGCCCGGCGACCAGCCCCAGCAGCACCGCGCCCCACCACGGCCACCCCAGCCCCTTGAGAGCGCCCAGGCCGCCCCAGCCAAAGCCCATGAAGAAGGAAAGGAACGACTGCACGCTGAAGAACCCGCTGAGGTTGTCCGCGCCGTCGTGCATCGCGTCCGTCGCGCCCATCACGTCGCCGTGCGTCCCGATGTCCGCGCCGTGCCCACCGCTGTGACCGTCATCGCCACCCGCCCCCAGCAGGAACAAGCGAACAACGAACGCCAGCGTCCCGAAAATCGCGGGAACGGTGAACCAGATCGCCTGGCCTGTAAAGAAGTCGCCCATGAGCGCGGATGGTACCACAAACCCGCGCGGTGCGTGGACAACGTCCCGATAGCCAGGACCCCGGCCACACCGCCCGCACACGCCGCGCACCCGGCCCGACGTTGCACCGAATCACCCCTTCGCGCTTGCATTCCTTGGATCACGTGGCATGGTGTCATCAGCAGGCCACCGTTCCGCGCGCCCAGCGTGCATGCCAGCAAGAGGGGACCAGAAATGAAGCCCAGCAAGACAGCGTCGACGATGATCTTCAGCCTTGTGGCGTTCGCCGGGGTCGCCGTCGTCGGTCTCATGGCCGCCCAGTTCCCCTCCGCAGCGCCCGCACAGGTCGCGATCGGCACCAAACTCCCCTACGCCGACCTCCCCACCGAGGTCACGCTCCTCGCCACCGTCCGCGACTTCAAGGGCAGCGACGAGGCCGGCGGCCACCCGGACTTTGAGAAGTTCGCCGGCCCCCGCGCCAGTGTCGGCCTCCTCAGCGAGCAGCTCGACGAGAACAACAAGCCCGTGGTTGTCAGCCTCGCCGGCAACCTGATTACCACTGAATTCAAGGACAAAAATGGCAACATCATCAACCCGGCGCAGTTCGACTCTTCCCAGGGTGACACCGAAGGCGTCCTCACGCCCCGTACCAGCAATCAGATCACCTCGCTCGCATCCTTCGAGTCCTGGTACAACGACACCCCGGGCGTCAACGCGTCCGTCACCGTCCCCCTCGTCCTCCGCCGCAAGGCCGACAGCCCCGTCTACGTCTTTGACTCCGCCACCGACACCCCCTGGGCAGACCGCAACGGCTTCTTCCCCGTCGACGGCCAGCTCTACGGCAACTACAAGACCTACGCCCACAACTTCCACTTCACGACCGAGGTCGCGGCAGCGTTCGTCTACGACAAGGGCCGCGGCGACATCTTCAAGTTCACCGGCGACGACGACGTCTGGGTCTTCATCGGCGGACGCCTCGTGCTCGACCTGGGCGGCCTCCACCCCCGCGCCGAGCAGACCGTGAACCTCGACCGCCTCGACTGGCTCAAGGACGGCGAGGTCTACGACCTCCGCATCTTCCACGCCGAACGCCACACCATCCAGAGCAACTTCCGCATCGAGACATCCATCGTCTTCCGCAAGATCGAACAGCCCCCGGTCAGCAACCTCTCGGACTGATCGTCCCCCCAGCGCACCGACCCAGCCGGCCGCCCATCAGGGCGGCCGGTTTTCGTTGGTGGGTTGCCCAGGCGGCACAGCCCGTACGCGCCGCACAACCCCACCCCGCCCGTGATTCTCCCGCGCCGTTGTGGTTGCATTCCCGCCCGCTGAATAGCACCTTCTTGCTGCTCGCCCGGTTTCCCCGGGCCTCGCGTGGAGGACTTGATATGGCAACGCCAGCTCGGACCGTCGCGGTATGGACGATGATCGCAGCCTGCGGTGCCGCCGCGACACTGGGCTTCTCGTCCGGCAGCACGCAGGAGGGTCAGGCCGACGCCTACGCGTCCCTGCCCACCACCGTGTCGCTCCACGCGGTCATCCGCGACTTCAAGGGCCGCAACGACACCGGCGGCCACCCGGACTTCGAGTCCTTCTCCGGCCCGCGCGCCACCGTCGGCCTCGTCGCCGACACGCTGGGCAGCGACAGCAAGCCCGTGCTCGCGAGCAGCGGCACCGGCCGCCTCATCGGCACCGAGTGGAAGGACAGCCAGGGCCGCCCCATCCGCCCCGCGTCCTACAGCGCCGCGATGGGTGACGTCCCCGGCCGCTACGAGAACACCAACAACCGCCAGATCACCAGCGCCGAGTCCTTCGCGAGCTGGTACAACGACACCGCGGGCGTCAACGTGAGCCTGTCCACCAACCTCGTCCTGAACCGCCGCGCTGGCACGCCCGTCTACGTGTTCGACTCCGCCAACGACGAGCCCTGGAAGACCCTCGGTGGCTTCTTCCCCATCAACGGCCAGGGCTACGGCAACACCGGCACCACCGGCAAGAACTTCAGCTTCACCTCCGAGATGGCCGCGGACTTCATCTACGAGGCGGGCAAGGGCCACACCTTCAAGTTCAGCGGCGATGACGACCTCTGGGTCTTCATCGACGACAAGCTCGTGATGGACCTGGGCGGCCTGCACCCGCGCACCGAGCAGGTCCTCGCACTCGACCGTCTCTCCTGGCTCGTGGACGGCCAGCTCTACCGCTTCCGCATCTTCCACGCCGAGCGCCACACCAACCAGTCCAACTTCCGGATGGAGACCTCGCTCCTGTTCCGCGAGGCCGAGAAGCCGGGCGTGTCGGGCCAGTACGACTGACCGCGCCTCATTGTGACCGACCGGCGAAGGTGGAAGCCCTCGCCGGCCGGACTTCCCCAGAGTTCCACGCCCGGGTTGCCCTTGTTGGGCGCCCGGGCGTTGGTTTTTGGCCTGCGCAACCCCGCGCACGCCGCGAGGCGCGGTCGGTTTATGACGCCGCGGCGCGCAGAACAATTTTCACAATCTCCTTGACGCCGGTTCATCCATTTACCACCTTCTTGCATGGAGTGAATCAACCCGCGTCGGCCGCCGGATGTCCTGGCACCGCGTGCGGAACAGCCAACGGAGGTTTGTATGAAGTACCACAAGTTGTTCGCCGGCGCGATGCTGGTTGCGGCGGGTGCCGCGGCCAGTTTCTCGGTCGCGGACGGAACCACGGGCTCGGTCAATGAGCCGAATGACCCCCACGCGGGCCTGCCCATGACCCTGACGCTCACCGGCACCGTGCGCGACTTCCACTCGTCCGCCGTCGCCAACGTCGGCCACGCCGACTTCCAGCGCCAGCCCACCAGCGGCTTCGCCCTCTACTACAACATGGTCAACAACGAGCTCGACGCGGACCGCAAGCCCAGCTTCCGCTCCACCGGCAACAAGGTGACCACCCAGGCCCGCGACGCGTCCGGCCGCAACATCCTGAGCAAGGAGTACATCGCGGCCCGCAGCGGTGACGCCAACGCCAGCGTTGCCTCCACCGCCGGCGGCGCCTGCACCACGGATGCGCGCCTCGCGCAGTGGTTCCGCGACGTGCCGGGCGTCAACGTGTCCGCACCCGTCTCGATCACGCTCCGCCGCGAGGTCGGCTCCAACGTCTACGTCTTCGACGACAAGACGGACCCGGCCTTCCAGTCCCTCGGCGGCTTCTTCCCGATCAACGGCCAGCTCTTCGGCAACACCGCCGGCCAGAGCAAGAACTTCCACTTCACCTACGAGCTCAACACCACCTTCCAGTACCAGCGGGGCCAGGGCATGGTCTTCACCTTCACGGGCGACGACGACGTGTGGGTGTACATCGACGGCAAGCTCGTGATCGACCTGGGCGGCGTGCACGGCGCGACCTCCCAGAGCATCGACCTGGACCGCCTCACCTGGCTCCAGGACGGTCAGAGCTACGACCTGAAGTTCTTCTTCGCCGAGCGTCACACCACGCAGAGCAACTTCCGCATCAACACGACGCTGAAGCTGCAGGACGCTGAGAAGCCCCAGGTCTCCGGCATCTTCGACTGATCGGCCTCGAATCGCTCCGTGTCAGTTGGCTTCCGCCCGCGAGGGGAGAGAGTGCAGCGCCCGGGTCACCGCCCGGGCGTTGTCTTTTTTTGCCTAGGCTTCACCCCCACACCCCCACGTATGGCCAAGTCCAAACGCCGACAGTTCGTCCTCCTGGGCCCGCCCACCGGCTCGCCCCAAGCGCCCGACGCCAGGCCGCTGGGCTCCCTCCGCGCCGTGCGGGAGGTGCTGGCCTCGTTCAACACCGGCACCGACGGCAGCCCCAGCGAGGGCGGCACCGAGCGCCTGTACGGCCCGGGCATGACCGTGGAGATTTCCCTCGGCGCGGACCCCGTCACCCAAGCCATCGCCTCTGTGAATGACGAGTCCACCGCGTGGCCGGTCCTCAGCCGCCTCTGCCAGACCCACCACTGGCGCCTCATGGATATTGAGAGCGGGCGGATCATGAGTTGGTGAGTGGGTGGCGTGGTGGGGGACGTTGAATCCATTCGGCATTCGGCATTCGGCGCCCGGCGCCTCTCCTTTACTTCCTCACCTGCTCCTTCTCCGCGTCCCTCCGCATCCCCTCCGCACCTCCGCGATCTGCCTCCCCTCGGCACACGGCACCGCACACGCGGCCCCGCCGCCTCATACCGTCCTGCGTGCCCATCGGCGACTGGCAATTCTGGGTCGTGACGGTCCTCGCGGTCTTCGCGCTCGCGTACCTGCTGCGCGAGGTGCTGCCAGCACGTATCTCACCGTTCCGCAAGCGGTCCAAGGGCAGCGTCAAAGCAAGTCTGACAGTGGGGGGGAAGTCGGTGGAAAGGAAGTGAGCGGACTCCTCGGCAGCCAGCAACGAAGAAGATCGCCTCCGCCATCAACCGCGCCTTACACGCACGCACCGCCGCCGAACACGCTCAGGAGACCCGTGATGTCCTGCGTATCCGGGAACAAACCGTCGTTGTTGAAGTCAATATCCGTGTTGCACGGCGGGTCGCCCGCGGTTTGCCCCTCGCACACACCGCCCGCAAGCACCGCCAGGAAGTCCGCGACGTCGAGCACATCAGGCAACAACCCATCGCCGTTGAAGTCGATCGAGTCGCACGATCCGCCGCACGCCGCCCCGCTCCACAACGCAATCCCTGCCGCAGGAACGCCGTCGGCCCGTATGAACCGCCCGGAAACGACAAGCTCCTGGCCGAACCCGCCGCCCACGCCGATCCGCCGTTCCTCCAGGTGCCGACCGGAAGGCCCGCTCGCGTCCCCGACAGAACCAAGGCCGGTCCCGAACGCGCTCCACGCGGCGCCATTCCACCTCGCGATGCCCACCGCCGGTACACCTCCCGCGCTGGTGAAGTCCCCGGTCACCACCAGGTAGCCGGGCATCGGCCCGTTCCCGTCAGGGTCAAACGAGCGGACCGCATTGGCAGCAGTCGATGACTGGTTTGGAGTGCCGCTGAGGCCCGAACCCAGGGCGCGCCAGTCGACCCCGTCCCAGCCGGCGATCCGGGCAGCGGAATGCCCGCCTGCCTGTGAAAAGGTCCCGCCCGCGAACACCTGTTCAGCCAGTGGCCCGTTCCCGTCCGGGTCCCACGTCGTCACGCAGTACACCGTTGAACCGATCCCGGCGGAGAACGGACTCCACGACTGCCCGTCCCACGCCGCGATCCGCTGCGCTGCTCCCCCACCCGCGGTCGTGAAGTCGCCGCCCGCGACGAGCACCCGCTGCAACGGCCCGCCCCCATCCGGGTCCCACGTGGTCAAGCACCGCACCGTTGTGGAACTGCCCACGCCGGACCCCAGCGCCTGCCACGCGCTCCCGTTCCACGCGCCGACCCCGTTCACCTGCACACCGCCCGCCGTCGCGAACGAGCCGCCGACCACGAGCAGCCCGCCCGCGCCGCCGGGCCCATCCGCGTCCCACGTGGTCAGCGCGCGCGGGCTCGCGCTCAGCCCGCTCCCCAGCGCGTGCCAGGCCGTGCCGTTCCAGGCGCCGATGCGGCTGAGCGGCACCGCGCCGGAACTCGTGAAAGCGCCGCCGGCAACGACCTCCGAAGGAAGGCCGCCCGCGCCGTCGGGGTCCCACGTGCCCACGACGAACGGCGCAGATGGAAAGCCCGCGCCCATCGGCGACCAGCGAGTCCCGTCGTTCACGGCGATCCGCGACGCCGTAGTGTCACCGACGCTGATGAAGTCTCCCGCCGCGACCACCGCCTCGTGCACCTGGTCCCCATCCGCATCCCAAGCCGCCGCGCTGGCAACGACCCCCGGGCCGTTGCCAAAGACACTCCACGCGCTGCCGTTCCACGACGCGGCGTGCCCGCAGCCCAGCGAGCCAACTGTGCTCAGCGAGCTCCCGACAACCACGCAGTGGTCGTGGCCCGGCCCAGATCCGTCCGGGTCCCACGTGGTCATCGTGTGGATGTTGCCCGTGATGCCACCACCCACGCCCGTCCAAAGTGTGCCGGCCCATCGAGCGAAGTACATGGCGCTCGGGCCACTACCGGCTGCTAGCGTAGTTGATGCAAACAGCTGCTCGTTCAACGGGCCGCTGCCGTCGGGATCGTGTGCCGCCAGCGCCAGCACGCCAGACTGAAGTTCGGCCGAGAACGCCCGCCATAGAAGCCCGTCCCAACGAGCCGCGTGATTCGCAGTCGCTCCGGCCGCTCGGGTGAAGTCCCCACCCGCAACAACATTTCTGGGCGAAGGGCCCGGACCATCGGGGTCCCAAGTGCAGAGCGCGTTGACCGGCCCAAGCGTGCCCACGCCGACGCTGCTCCATGTGGACCCATTCCAGGCTGCGATTCCATTCGCTGGCACCCCGCCTGCGGTTGTGAACCAACCCCCGACGAGAAGGACGGATGGTTGAACCCCCGCCGAATCCGGGTCCCACACCATCATCGCCGTCACATTCGAGTTCGTTCCCCCGCCCACCGCTTGCCACTGTGCACCATTCCATACGGCGATGTTGTTGATAGGCACGCCGCCAACCGATCCAAGCGTTCCGCCTGCATACAGGCGCTCGGGAAGCGGGCCCCCGCCGTCTTCGTCCCACACCTGAACGATCCGTACTTGGTCGCTGCCGTTGACCGTCATGAGTGGGTTCCACGCAGACCCGTTCCACCTCCACACCGCTTGAAACTCCTGCGCTGCGACAACCAACTCGCGAGCTGCGCCGACAGGAAGCCCCGGATCCCAAGTGGTCAGTGACCATACGAGATCGAAAGGAACAGCGCCAGCGCCGATGGACTCCCAACGCTGTCCGTTCGTTCGCGCAACGCCCTGCGTGTCGACTCCACCCGCGTGCGCGAATGTTCCGCCAACGACAACCTCAACACCCAATGGACCGACCCCATCGGGATCCCACGTGGTGACCCCCCAAAGCCCGCTGAACGCAACTCCGCCAATGGTCCCGACGCCGGTCGGAGCCCCCAACGACCCGTTCCACGCCTCACATTGGCCCCGCGCGAACGTCGCGCATGCGACGATCACACATCCTACGGCCAAGGCCGTGCTGCCGGCCCATATCTGCCCCAACAAGCTATGTGCCTGAGTCCTGTGCATATCACGCATGCTACCAGCAAATGGGTGGACTGCAATACAAGTTGTGGCCGTGGTTCTTCAAACGCCTCCCAATCAGATTCTGTTGTTCGTGCGGCTGCGACGAGAAGTTGAAAGGGAGAACTGCGGCAATCACCCAGATAAAATCTGTATGTACTAACCCAGTATCCCGTTCTTCATCTCCTCCACACACAGCATTCGCGTGCGCGCCCGCAGGCGGCGGGACTACGCCTTACACCTCCCGTATGACGTGACACTAGGTATCGAAACAGTGGTCGACATCGCCGACGCTGGGTTCGCCGTTCGCCGAGGCCCGAATTCATGCCTGTCAAGTTTTCGTTTCCGACCTGTTGGCGCGCGTCATGATTGACGCCGCCGCACTCGCACTTTGACGATCTAAGAGCTTCCTCCCAGTGCGGCCGCTGCGTGACCACGGCGATGCGGTCGCAAAGGCACCGGGCCTATACCCACACAACAAGAACACCACACTTGGACGCGCCAACGTGTCCGTCGCTGCCCTGAGCGATGGTCCCCGTGCTCCCGTCCCATCAGTCCCATACGTCCTATCCGCCCCCTCCACCCGCCCCCAAAGTCACACTCTCCCAACGACTTACGACATACCAAACAAAATCCTATTGACAACACGCTCGTTGCCGTACATTATCCGTACTTGCATGGTCGCCGCACCCCTTCAAACCCCTGCCCCTCTCACCTCGCTGGACCCCTCCCGCCTGGCCGACCTCCTCACGTCCCCCTCCCTCTCCCTCCGCGAAATCGCCAACGAACTCGGCATTCCGTTCTCTGACCTCTTCACCTTCCTCACTTCCCCCGAAGGCGAAGCCTTCGTGCACACCCTCACCACACTCCACACCCAGCGCGCCCGCCTCGCCGCCACCGCCCTGATCCCCAAAGTCATCTCCACCCTCAAGTCCACCCTCGACCACTACGACACCCACGCGAAAGCCGGCACCGCCACCGACCGCCACCACGACAACGCCCGCAAGTCCTGCACGCTCCTCCTCCGCCTCGGTAGCATGGGCCTCCGGCCCATGAGAGGTGCCACGGGCCTCTGGCCCGTGCCCCCCACACAACTCCCTCCCTCTTCCTCTTCTCTCGCTTCTTCTCCTCTGTCTTCCTCTCCCCCACCTCCGTCTTCCTCCGCGTTCGGCTCCGCTTCTTCCCCCGGCACCCGGCACTCAGCACCCGGCACCACTCCTTCACCTGCTCACTCTTCTCCACGCCCCTCCGCTCCCCCTCCGCCCCTCCGCGATCTGCCTTCTTCCCCCGGTATCTCCGATCACGATCACCAAGTCCCGCGCTGCTCCATCCCGGAGGGATGTGCGAATGTTGCCAGGGGTGGCTCTGCACCCCTGGAAGCGGCTCTCATTCCTTCTTCATTTTCCTGTCTTTGCTTACCCCAGCGGGGTAAGCGAGCCGCTGGTAATCTGCCCACATGCCAAGCTCTTGGACACAGAACATCTACCACGCCGTCTTCAGCACCAAGCACCGGCTGCCCATCGTCACGCCCGAACTCGAAACCAGATTGCACCCATTCGTCGGCGGGATTCTCAAGGACCTGCGCTGCATCCCCATCGCAATCAACGGGACCGCCGACCACCTTCACTTCCTCGCGATCTACCCGTCGGATCTCTCGAATGCGGACATGCTCCGGCACGTCAAGAAGCGATCATCGGAGTGGGTCCACAAGTCATTCGATGACCAGCACGGGTTCGCCTGGCAAGAGGGCTACGGCGGTTTCACCGTCAGCAAGTCCGCCATGGACGATGTGGCGGCGTACATCCACCGGCAGAAGGAACACCACCAGGAGTTCGACTCGCTCATGGAGTTCAAGGAACTCTTGCGCAAGCATGGGGTCGAGTATGACCCCAAGTACTTGGAGTGAGCAGGAGTTCGCTTACCCCGCTGGGGTAAGGAGTGCAAGAGTGACCCCGCTTTCCAGGGGTGCAGAGCCACCCCTGGCAACATTCACGCATCCCTCCGGGATGCTCCTGAGTGAGCACTCTGGGTTCACTTCATGACCTGGTACACCACCATCGCCGCGACGTAGGCCATGCCGCACATCCACACGAGTTGGAGCACACCCCACTTGGTCCCACCCGCCTCGCGGGCAGTCAGCGCGATGGTGGGCAGGCACTGCATGGCGAGGACGAAGTAGACGAGGAGGCTCCACGACACGGCGGGCGTGAAGATGGGGGTGACGCCGTCGGCGCGGGTGGCGGTGCCGATCTTCTCGAGGACGCCCGCGTCCTCGGTATCGTCGCTGCCGGTGGTGATGATGCCCATGGTGCTCGCGAAGACTTCGCGCGCGGCAAAGCTCGTGAGCACACCGACGGAGAGTTGCCAGTCGTAGCCCAGGGGTGCGAAGACGGGCTGGACGGTGCGGCCCAGGCGCCCCGCGAAGGAGTTGGCGACCTGGGCGCGGGCCTCGATCGCGTCGGCCTCCTGCGACTTCTGCAGGATCACTTCTTCGACGGGGCGCATCGTCCCCGCGACGTCGATCTCGGCGGTGCCCAGGGCGCTCTGGTCGATGAGTGCCGCGGCTTCTTCGCGGAGCTGCACGCTCTCGGCGGGCGGGGTCTTGAGGTGCGGGTAGGCGGAGAGCCACCAGAGGACGATCGAGATCGCGAGGATGTTGGTGCCGGCGTTCTTGAGGAAGACCAGGCCGCGGTCCCAGGAGGTGAGGAGGGCGGTGGTGAAGGACGGGCGCTTGTACGTGGGCAGTTCCATCGCCATGGGGCGGCCCTTGCCCGGGAGGATGGTGCGGCGGGCGATGAGCGCGCTGAAGAGACCCGCCGCAGCGCCCAGCGCGTAGCACGCGATGAAGGCGAGGGACTGGCGTACCGGGCTGTGGGGGAAGAGGAGCGTGGTGAGCAGGACGTACACGGGGATGCGGGCCGAGCACGACATGAAGGGCGCGACGAGGATCGCGGCGAGGCGTTCCTTCTTATCCGGAATGCCGCGGCACGCGATGATGCCCGGCAGTGCGCACGCGTGGCTGCTGAGCATGGGGACAAAGGCGTAGCCGGAGAGGCCGAAGGGGCGCATGAAGCGGTCGACCAGGAACGCAGCGCGGGAGAGGTAGCCGGTATCTTCGAGGAGCGAGATGAGGAAAAAGAGGAGGATAATCTGCGGCAGGAAGATCACCACGCCGCCGATGCCGGCGATGACGCCGTCGGCGAGGAAGTCGCTGAAGATGCCGTTGGGCAACGCGGCCTTGGCGTGATCGGTGAGCCAGCCGAAGATGCCCTCGATGAGGCCCATGGGGATCTGGGCGAGGCTGAAGATGGCCCAGAAGAGCGCGAACATGACGACGCCGAAGGTGAGGAGGCCCAGCACGGGGTGCGTCACGATGTTGTCGATGGCGTCGGTCTTGGCACGGATGGCGAGGGCGGCGGCGCTGGTGGCGTTGGTCCGGCCGCGCTGCTTGTGCGTCGCGGCCATGGTGTGCGCGACGGTGTCGGCGGCCCAGGTTTCGAGGCCGGCCTGTGTGCCGGGCGGGGAGGTGTTGGGGATGCGCGCGTTCTGGATCGCGGCGACGACGGTGGTGGCACCTTCTCCGCTGCGGCCGCTGCACGCGACGACGTCGCAGCCGAGCTGGAGGGCGAGCGCGGCGGGATCGACGTCGATGTTGGCCTTGCGGGCCAGGTCGATCATGTTGAGCGCGACGACGGTTGGGAGGCGGCGGCGGAGGACCTCGCCGACGAGGATGAGGTTGCGCTCGAGGTTGGTGGCGTCGATGACGACGCAGACGGCGTCGGGCTCGCGGGCGGTGTGGCCCGGCGCGGCGAGCGCGCCGGCGAGGACGCGCCGGCAGACCTCGGCCTCGCTCTGGTCGAGCTCGAGCGAGTAGATGCCGGGGAGGTCGATGAGCTCGGTGCGCTGGCCGCCAGTGTTGCCGACGGTGCCGACGCGGGCCTCCTGCGTGGTGCCGGGGAAGTTGCCGGTCTTGTGGCGCAGGCCGCAGAGGCGGTTGAAGAGCGTGGTCTTGCCGGTGTTGGGGTTGCCGATGATGGCGACGCGCAGGGTGGCTGGCGGGGGAGCGGCTTCAGCCATGGCGGGCTGGCTCCAACACAGGTTCGACCATGACCTTGCGGGCGATTTCTCGGGAGAGGCCGATGCGGCAGCCGCAGCCGCCGATGGTGTCGCAGCCGGAGAGGCCGCAGCCGGACACTTCGATGATCACGGGCTCGCCGAGGCGGCAGATGCGCACGTGCGAGCCGGGGCGCAGGCCCATGGCGCGGAGGTACGCGGCGTCGGCGGCGTCGACGAGGGCCTCGCGGACGAGGGCGACCTGACCGACGCGGAGGGACGCGAGGGGCGTGAGTGACGCGGCGGGGGCGG
>DATAKA010000170.1:0-26810 GCA_036261855.1 Phycisphaerales bacterium
CGGATCGCGGCCCGCTGGCGGGTCTGTCGTTCGGGGGCGGGGGGGGACGGGCGGTGCTTTGATGGGGCGGGTGGCAAGCGCGGATTGTAGAATGTTGCGGTGCTATCGGCCCTTTGCCTCCTCCATAAACTGAGTATGCCGGGTATCTTCGGACGTAGAAGATGGGTGAACGGTACCGTCCGTGACGGCGGGGTGGGCTGCGGGAGATTGGCTTTCGACGGAGCGACTCGCGCACGTTCTGCCGTGGCTCAGCCTTGCCGATGCGACATCCCGCGTGCCGTCACGCAGGGAGATCGACTGATGACGCCGACCCGACTTTTGCTCGCCTCCGCGCTCGCGTTCAGTGTGGGCCATTCGCTGCGTGCTCAGGAGCAGCAGCCGCAGACGGACGATCAGGTGCGGCCCTGGCGGTCCAACACGACCCGTTCGGGCGGTGCCTCGCAGACGCGGGCGAACCGCATTATTCGGGTCATCAGCGAGCAGCGCGACACCGGCATCACGCCCATCGGTGCGCCCGGGACGGGCACCAACGACACAGGCGGAACGACGGGCACGCTGCCGGGCGGCATCACGCCCATCGGCAGCCCCAACCTGAACCCCACGCAGGGTGGCGCGGCCCGCAGGCTGTCGGCCAGCGGCGTGCTGCCGCCGCCGAACGAGCGTCGGGCGGGCGCTTCCCGGTTTGTTCTGCGCGCGGGGCTGCGGACGCCGGTGAACTTCGACGTCGAGTCGAGCGAGAGTCAAGTCTCCATTTCATGGGATGACGCCACGGCCAACGAGTCGGGCTTTGTCGTGCAGCGTGCTTCGCGGGAGGGCAACACATGGTCCGACCCCGTGGAGCTGCGCGTGAACGCGAACACGCAGGCGCTGACGGACGAGCCCGGCGAGGGGCTGTGGGCCTACCGCGTCGCCGCGATGAGCTCGCAGGGCCGGTCGTGGTACACGCCGTGGAAGGTTGTAGCGGCGCAGGAGGCGGCGGCGGGCACGCAGACACCGCCGGCCGGCGGCAGTGTCGGCGACACGGGCAACGGCACGCAGCCGCCGACGATCCCGTCGGCCCCCGCGACGCTGGCGGCGACGGACGCGGGCAACCGCACGGCGAGCGTGACGTGGGCGGCCTCGGCGTCGAGCTCGCTCCGCGGGTACGAGATTGAGCGCACCCCTGCGTTCCCGGTGGGCACGATCAAGGTCGGCCCGTCGATCACTTCGTACGCGGACGCGACCGGCGCGGGCTCTTTCAGCTACCGCGTGCGGGCCAACGGCAGCGCGGGCAACTCGGACTTCACGGCGTGGGCAAGTGTGGCGGTGAGCGACATCGCCCCCAGCGCGCCGACGCAACTTGCGACGCACGACCTGGGTGACCACGATCGGGTCCGTCTGACGTGGACCGACACCAGCGACAACGAGTCGCGGTTCCTGCTGCAGCGCGAGACGCGCAACAGTTCCGGTGCGTTCGCGTCCTTGCAGAGCATGATCGTCAGCCCGAACACGTCCGAGCAGGTGGACAACCCGGGCCCGGGCGAGCACCGCTACCGGATCGCCGCGGCGAACGGCGCGGGCCAGTCGGCGGCGACGGACTGGGTCAACATCACGATCGAGCCGCAGGCCCCGACGGACACCGCGGGCGAGGTGCCCGCGGCGCCGAGCGGGCTCATCATTAGCGACGCGGGCAACCGCACGGCGACGGTGCGGTGGACCGACGCGTCGGCGAACGAGGACGCGTTCGAGGTCGAGCGCAACCCGGCGTTCCCGGGCGGTCGCGTGCGCGTGCAGGCGAACCAGATGACCTTGTCCGACGCGTGCGGGGTGGGGCAGTTCTGGTACCGGGTGCGTGCGGTCAACGCGTCGGGCGGCTCCGCGTTCACCGACTGGGTCAATGTGACCGTGGCCGACACGGCACCGGAAGCGCCCAGCGCCCTTGCGGTCACGGACGACGGCGACCACACGACCGCGACGATCCGCTGGTCCGACAACAGTGATAACGAGTCGTCGTTCCGCGTGGAGCACCAGCAGCAGTCTTCGGGCGGGTGGGGCAGCACGCGGGTGATCCAGACGCTCGCGAATGCGGCTCAGCAGGCGGACCAGCCCGGGCCCGGGACCCACCGGTATCGTGTTGCGGCGGTGAACAGCGCCGGGGCTTCTGCGTTCACGCCGTGGGCGACGCTCACGATCGAACAGGCACCGGTGGACCCGTCAACGCTGCCCCCGAGTGCTCCGAGCGGCGTCATGGCCAGCGACCAGGGCAACCGGCGCGCGGGCCTGGCGTGGAACGACACGTCCACGAACGAGAGCGGCTTCCAGGTGGAGCGTGCGCCCGCGTTCCCGGGCGGGCTCGTGACGCTGGGCGCGGATGTGACGGCGTACCTCGATACGTCGGGCGCGGGCTCGTTCTCGTACCGCGTTCGGTCGTTCAACAACGCGGGCTACTCGGCGTGGAGTGACTGGGCGGGCGTGAACATCGCCGAGACGATGCCCTCGCCGCCCCTGGACTTCAGCGCGACGGACGCGGGCGACCAGACGCGCGTGATGCTGCGCTGGACCGACGCGTCGTTCAACGAGCAGGGCTTCCGCGTGGAGCGGAGCACGTGGAACGACGGCCAGTGGCAGCCGGTGAGCCCGCTGCTCCTGAGCGCGAACTCGTCGACGACCATCGATGCGCCTGGCCTTGGCCGGCACCGCTACCGCATCCAGTCGTTCAACTCGGGCGGCGACTCCGCGCCGACGGACTGGGCGGTGGTGAACGTGACGGACGGCTGGACGCCGGTGGTGGCGAGCCCCGATACGCAGGTGTTCTACGTCAGCAGCAGCACCGGCAACGACAGCAACGACGGCCGGACAGAGGCGACGGCGAAGCGGTCGCTGGGCGCGGGCTTCTCGCTCCTGCGGCGCGATCAGCCCGACCACCTGCGGCTGAAGCGCGGCGACGTGTGGGTCAACGAGCACATCGGTGACTTCTCCGGCGGCGTGGTGGGCGCGTTCAACAAGTCCGGCCGCTCGGCGACGGAGCCGATGGTGGTGTACACCTACGGCGATTCGCCGAACCGCCCGCTGGTGAAGTCCGGCTCGCGCCCCTTCGGTCTGCACATGCAGTCCGGCGGCGGCATGAACAACGTGTGGATCATGGGCATCGGGTTCCAGGCGAACACGAAGGTGCCGAACACGCCGGACTTCAACCCCACCGTGGGCGGCAACAAGGGCGTGTCGTACTACTCGTCGGGCGGCAACATCCTGCTCGAGGACCTCAAGATCGAGTACTACGGCGTGAACATCGACTTCACGGCGGCGAGCGTGACGAGCCCGCTCCGCAACATCGTGGTGCGCCGGTGTGTAGTGGTTGACGCGTACAGCACGGGCAGCCACAGCCAGGGCATGTACACCGAGGCGGTGGACGGCATGCTCGTGGACGAGTGCGTGTTTGATCACAACGGCTGGCACGCGACCGTCCCCGAGGCCGAGTCCACCATCTTCAACCACAACTTCTACCTGAACAAGACCGGCAAGAACCTGACGGTCCGCAACACGATCACGGCGCGGGGCGCGGCGACGGGCATCCAGATGCGCGGCAACCCGATGCACTCGATCAACAACCTGTCGCTGGCGAACCCGCTGGGCATCACCATGGGCCACGGCAGCATCCCCTACCCGACCGAGTTTTCGAGCGGCAGCATGATGTACAACGTCGTGCTCGACTCGGCGGACATCGGTCTGGGCGTGGCCAACGGCCTGCAGATGCAGCCCCGCGGCTTCGGTCTCACCTGGGGCCGGAGCAAGAACGTGACGGCCGTCGGTAACATCGTCGCGCACAACACGTCCGCTCACGGCGACGAGCCCGGCCTCGCGACCGACGACCAGAACGACAACGTGCTGGCGGAGGACAACATCGTATACAACTGGCGCGGCGCCAACGGCACCGGCGTGGCCTTCCGCGTGCAGGTGGCCCAGCCAAGCAACGCCCTCCACCGCGACAACGTGTTCATGCAGCCCAACGGCGGCCGCTGCGTGCTGTCGGGGGTGGCGACCCCGGGCGGGCAGTGGTCGGACAACGCGTACTACAGCACGGACCCCAGCACCAACGGCTGGTTCCGCCACCTGACCAACGCCCTCACCCCAGCGGAGTGGGCGACGCGGACCGGCGATTCGACGGCGCAGATGTCGCAGGTCTCATTCCCGGAGCCGGGCCGCACGATCGGCACCTACATGGCCAGCCTGGGCTTTGAGCCCACACTGGAGGCGTTCCTGACCGAGGCCCGCAAGCAGTCTCGCACGAACTGGCGTCCGGAGTTCACCGCCCAGGCTGTGAACCAGTACATTCGCGAAGGATTCGGCATGCCCGAGCCCACCCAGGGCGTCCTCGCCGGCGCGGGGCAATAAAGTAGAGCCTCCCGCCGGACGCCCATATGAAGATCAGCCTCGGCATGCCCGCGTACAACGAGTCGCAGCGGATCGCACAGACGATCCGCTGCGTCTTTGCGCAGACACTCTTCCGCTCGCCGCCCGAGCACGTGGAGGCCGTGGAGCTTGTCGTGGTGCCCAACGGGTGTGGCGATGACACCGCGGAGGTGGCTCAGGGCGTGATCGATGAGTTGCTGCCCGCGCTTGGCCATACGAAGGTGATGGCCCGCGTTGAGGTGGTTGCGCAGGCAGGCAAGAGCAACGCCTGGAACTTGTACGTGCACCGGTTCGCCCGGCAAGATGCGGATGTGGTGTTCCTGCTGGATTCCGACGTGCTCTTCACCCCCGATCGGTGCTTTGAGATGCTGATCGAGAAGCTGGCGGCATCGCCGGACGCGTACGCGGTGGTGGGGCGGCCGCTGAAGGACATCGCGCTCAAGCCCCGCAAGTCGTTGTTTGACCGGATTTCACTGCTGGCGTCCGCCGCGAACGATCAGCAGCACCCGGCGATCGCGGGGAGCCTGTACGCGGTGCGGGGCGAGATCATCCGTCGGATCTGGATGCCGCGGGGGTTGCTGGTGGAGGATGGGTTCGTGCGTGCAATGCTGATCACGAACTTCTTCACGAACAAGGATTACGGGGCGCAGTATGATCGCATCGTGCGTGTGAACGATGCGCACCAGATTTTTGAGGCCGTGCGCAGCCCGGTCGGTATCTTCAAGCACTCCAAACGCCTGCTGGTGGGCGTCCGCATCAACGCGTGCATCTATGATCAGCTCTGGCACCTGCCCCAGGGTGAGGATGCCGGGTCGTGGGCGAAGAAGAAGAACGAGGAGAACCCCGACTGGCTGCGTCAGCTCGTGCGGGAGAAGATCAGGTCGCTGGGCTTCTGGGTGATGCCCGAGGGCCTGGTGTTCCGCCGGTTCCGTGAGCTGCGGGGCAAGTCCCTGGTGCGGGCGGTTCGTTCGTTTGTTCTTGCGGTCTTGGCGTTCCCCTTCGAGACTGCCGTGCTCTGGTCCGCCAACCGCGCGGTGCGGAGGGGCGAGTTCCGCTGGTAGAAACACCTGTGCCCAAGAACCCCTCCCAACCCCACGCGGTGGTCATGACTGCCACCATCACCCCGCCGCCCAATGCGCCGGGGCTGAAGCGCAGCGATCCCGCGGTGCGCATGCGGGACTATCTCGGGGCTTTCTCGTTCTACCTGTCTCTGCCGGACGCGGCGGTGGACCGCGTGGTGCTCCTGGAGAATTCGGACACGGACCTTGCGCCGTTTCGCGCGATCGCGGAGCGGGAGAAGGGCGCGAAGCGGGTGGAACTGATCGGCTTCCAGGGCAACGACCACGACCCGGGGCTCGGGAAGGGCTACGGCGAGTTCAAGATGCTGGACATCGGGCTGGAGCGGTCGGAGTTGCTCAAAGAGCCGACCCCGATGTGGAAGGTGACCGGGCGCCTCAAGATTCGCAACCTCGCGCGGATGGTTCAGACCGCCCCGCAGGGGTACCAGGTGTACTGCGATCTGCGGTACGTGCCGATCTTCGCCGACCGCATCTCGGGCAACCGCTGGATGGACCTGCGGGTGGCGAGCTGGACGGTCGCGGGGTATGACCGCTACTTGCGCGGCACGTACCCGGAGCTGCGCAACCACGTGCGTCCGACCGGCAACATCGGCCCGGAGGACTACCTCTACGCCCGGATGCGAGAGGCGATGGCGACCCTGCCCGACCATGGGATTGTGCCCCGGTTCCGTGTTCAGCCGATCATGGATGGGTTCGGAGGCAACCACAACATCTCGTACCAGTCTCGGAACTACAAAGCCAAGGAGGTGGTGCGGGCCATATCGAGGCGCGTGACCCCCTGGCTCTGGCTGTAGAGGCGGGCATATGAACCGCCCCGGACGTTGATCCGTAAACACCCGCCCGCACCACCACGAACACGCACCTCGAACCCTTCATGTCTGCCACCGTTTCCCAACCCGTTTCGCTCCCCCCAGAGCCGCCGCCGTTTCCGGCGGAGACCATGTCCCGCGCGACCGTGAAGAGCCGCGCGGTGACGGGGACGTTCTGGTCGCTGGGGGCGCAGTTCTCTCAGCAGGGCATCCGGCTGGCGAGCAACGTGGTGATGGCGCGGTTCTTGGACGACCCCTCGGCGTTCGGCCTGATGCAACTGGTGAACCTGGTGCTGCGCGGGCTACAGATGATGTCCGACATCGGGGTGGGGCCGAGCATCGTGCAGCACCCGCGGGGCAAGGAAGAAGCCTTCCTTCAGACCGCGTGGACGGTGCAGGCGCTGCGTGCGATGAGCCTGGCGCTCATCGGCATTTCGCTGGCCTACCCGGCGGCGCTCTTCCTGACGCGGGAGCAGCCGCAGTACCAGTCGCAGCTGGCATGGCTCATCGCGGCGGCGGCCGCGGTGGGGTTCATCTCGGCGTTCAACTCCACGTCGCTGCACACGGCGGCGCGTGACATGAACATCCGGCGGTTGACGGTGATGGAGCTGTCCATCTCCGTTGTCACGCTGGTGTCGATGGTGTTCTTCGCGTGGAAGTTCAAGAGCGTGTGGGCATTGTTGCTCGGCACGGCCGTGACGGGGCTGACCCGGATGGTGTTCAGCCACGCGGTGCTGCCGGGCATCCGGCACCGGTTCCGCTGGGAACCGCACGCGGTGTCCGAGCTCTTCGGCTTCGGGCGGTGGGTATTCATCAGCACGCTGATGACGTTCCTGGCGCTGCAGACCGACCGGGTTCTGATCCAGAAGCTCTTTGCGAACCTGGAACTGCTGGGCATCTACGGCATCGCGCTGCAGTTGGCGACGCTACCTGTGGACGTTGCGCAGGGCCTCTCGAGCTCGATCCTGATGCCGATGTACTCGCGCCTGAAGCGCGACGGACGAGTGCCGGCGAGCGTGTACAACCAGGTGGCGGTGCTGACCTCGACCCTGGGCGGCATCGTGGTTGCCGGGATGGTGGGCGTCGGGCCGGCGTTCGTGCGCATGGCGTATGAGGGGAAGTACGAGAGCGCCGCCCAGTTCCTGCAGGCATTGGGGACGCTGGCGTGGATGCGCGTGCTGCAGAACAACACGGGCGCGGCCCTCATGGCGGTGGGGCAATCGCGGAGCAGCGCGGTTTCCAACACGGTGAAGTTCATCGCGATGCTGGTGCTGGTGCCCGCCGCGTACTTTGGCGCCCAGCACGTGTGGCGGGCGAGCCCGGAGGCGGTGCGCGACTTCAATTCTCTCATCGCCGTCATCATCGCGTTCTCGGTGACGGAGGCTGCGAAGTACCTGATCCTGGCGCGGGACGCAGCGAAGCAGGGCCTGAGCCCCTTCGCCAATGACATCCGCGCGACCATGTACCTCGGGGTGGTGGTGCTCGCGATCCTGGGGCTCCAGATCTTGCTGGAGCGTGTGCAGTCCCCCGCGTGGTCGGAACTTGTGATCTGCGGCATTGTCGCGGTTGCGCTGTACGCGCCCGCCATTACCAACGCACTGCGGCGGATCAGCCCGGCCATGTCGTTCAAGCTGACGCGGCGTGAGACAGAGCCCCGGGAAGCACAGGCCGCGCCGGTGGCGAGGCCCGGCGTGCGTCAGTTGCGGATCAACTTCGTGCTCCCGACCCCGGACCTTTCGGGCGGCGTCAAGTCCAACAGGCTCATCGGCGAGGCGATGGTGCGTCGCGGGCACATCGTGAACATCCTCTACCCCGCGGCGCCCGAGACGTGGCCCGCGCCGTGGCGTGTACGCACGATGTTGCGCCGGACGATGATCGAGATCAACTCGTTCCGCCAGCCGCGCCACCACCTGGCGCACTCCATCGCCAACATCATGCCGGTGATGGCGCACGAGATCCATGCGGACGACGTGCCGACTGCGGACGTGACGATCGGCACCTGGTGGGAAACGATGCACTGGGTGGACAAGTTCCCCGCGAGCAAGGGCGTGCACGCCTACTTCGTGCGGGCCCACGAGCTCTTTGGCGGCAGCCCCGAGCAGGTCCGCGAGACGTACCTGATGCCGGCCAAGAAGCTGGTGATTTCGACCTACCTGCAGCGGATCATGGCCCAGGAGTATGCCGACAACGAGGCGGCGCTGATTCCTAACGGCGTGGACTGGGGGCAGTTCAACTCAACGCCGCGCGGCAAGCAGCCGGTGCCCACGGTGGGTATCCAGTACTCCCACGCCGGGTTCAAGGACATCAATACCGGGCTGGCCGCGCTGCGCATCGTGCGTGAGAAGATGCCGCACGCACGCATCATCGCCTTCGGCTCGGCGAAGATCAGCAACGCGCACACGCTGCCCGAAGGGACCGAGTTCTACCACCGGCCCGAGCAGGCGCTCATCCCGAGCCTGTACCGCATGTGCGACTGCTGGGTGCTTTCGTCCACCGACGAGGGGTTCGGCATGCCCGGCATCGAGGCGGCGGCCTGCCGGACGCCCGTAGTGTCAACGCGGTCGGGCGGCCCCGAGGACTACGTGGTGGACGGCGTCACCGGGTTCCTGGTCAACCAGCGTGACCCGCAGGCGCTCGCCGACCGCATCCTGCGCGTGCTGAACCTGCCGGAGCACGAGTGGCAGGCCATGAGTGAGGCCGCGTATGCCAAGGCACACGACTTCAACTGGGACCGTTCGGCGGAGCGGCTGGAGGCGGTGCTGCTGGCCGAGGTTGAGAAGTCGGAACGCACGGCGCAATTGCTGAACTCACAGCCGGCCCCGCAGCCCACCAACCCCGAGGCGAACCCGCAGGCGGGCACGCCATGAGCCTGCTCGCCCCCCTGGCGCTGTTCGGGTTCATCCCCTTCGCGCTGCTGCTCTTCACGCTGCTGCCGGCACGACGGGCGGTCGCGGCGACGTTCATCCTCGGGTGGCTCTTCCTGCCGGTGGGCACCACGTTCAACCTGCCGGGGCTGCCCGACTACAGCAAGTACACCGCGGTGGGGCTCTCGGCCCTTGTGGGCGCGATGGTCTTCGACAGCGGGACACTGCTGAACTTCCGGCCCAAGTGGTACGACCTGTTCGCCATGGTGATGCTGGTGGTGCCGTTCTTTTCGTCCGTCACCAATGGTCTGGGTGCGTACGACGGTGTGTCACAGGTCTTCGGCACGCTGTGCATCTGGGTCGCGCCGTACTTTCTGGCACGCGTGTACTACGCCAATCTCGAGGGCGCGAGGGACCTTGCCCTGCTCATCATCATCGGCGGGCTGATCTACGCCCCGCTGGCCCTCTACGAGGTCAAGATGAGCCCGCAGCTCCACCGCATTGTGTACGGGTTCTTTCCCGGTAACTTCGGCATGACGCGGCGCATGGGCGGCTGGCGGCCCAACCTGTTCCTGGAGCACGGGCTGGCCGTGGGCCTGTGGATGTGCTGCTCGGCCGTCGTTGCCGTGTTCTTGTGGCAGTCCAAGTGGCCCAGGAGCGTGGCGGGCATGCCGATGTGGCTGGTGACGCTGCTGCTCATCGGCACCGCAATCGCCTGCAAGTCGTTCGGCGCGATCGCGCTCATGCTGCTGGCGGTGGTCATCGGCGTCGCGGCCAAGCAGCTCCGGCTGCAGTGGCTGCTCGTGCTGTTCGTTCTCATCCCAGTGACGTACATGACGCTGCGGGCAACCCGCCTGTGGGATGGCCAGGAACTGGTCGACGCCGCATTCTCCATCGGCGGCGGCGAGCGCGGTGGTTCGCTCATGGTGCGCGTTCGCAACGAGACCGTGCTGGTGCAGAAGGCGCTCCGGCAGCCCTTCTTTGGATGGGGCACGTGGGGCCGCAACCGCGTATCGATCGAAGAGACGGGCTTCCGCTCCATCACCGATGCGCTGTGGGTGGTCGTGGTGGGTCAGCGCGGGCTGGTGGGACTGTTCGCGATGATGGGTGTGGTGCTCTTCCCGACCATTTTGTACATCACACGGTTCGGGCGCTTGGTGCTGACCCACCCGTTGCTGGCGCCCGCGACGGCGTTGTGCCTCGTGCTCATCATGTTTGTCTGTGACACCCTGTTCAACGGGTTCGTCAGCCCCGTGTACCTGCTCGCTGCCGGCGCGGTGATGGGTCTGGTGCCCGACGCCCGCACCGTCGCGGCGTTGCGCGGCCCCTCTCCGCGGCCGATGTACCCGCCGCAGTACGCCGGGCATCCCGGCCCGTACCCACCGTCCGCGTTCCCGCAATCACACCAGCCATTCCCACCGACGCAGCACACAGGCACGCCGTGACGACCACCCCGACCAACCCGTCCCCGCGCATTACGGGCGTGATCGTCACCTACCGCTCGCAGAAGACGATCAGCGCGTGCCTTGCGACCGCTCGCCGATGCCACGAGGCTGGCGTGATGGAAACGGTGGTGGTAGACAACAACACTCCGTCGCCGGACGCGACACGCGAGATCTTGGCACGTGAGGCCGGGTTCGCGAGGGTCGTGCTTTCGCAGCACAACGCCGGCTTTGGCCGCGGCTGCAACCGTGGCCTCGCGGAGGTACGCACGCCGTACGTTGTGTTCATCAATCCCGATGCGGTGCTGGAGCCCGATGCTGTCCGCGCGATCGTGGACTTCATGGATACGCACCCTCGGTGCGGGATCGCGGGCCCTGCGGTGCTGCAGCATGAGGACGCCTCCGGCAAGCCGGTGTACCTGCACGTCGGCGGGCTGCTCACGCCCAAAGCAGTGGTGGGGGACGCGCTGGGCCGCGGCACGTCCAGCCGCTTGCGACGACCTGTGTCACCCGGCGATGCGCCCTTCCAGACCGACTGGGTGAGCGGCGCGATGCTGGTCGGTCGTGTGGATGTGCTCCGCGCGCTCGGCGGGTTTGATCCACGGTACTTCTTGTATTACGAAGAGACGGACTTGTGCCGCCGCTGCCTTGCCGCGGGGCATGAGATCTGGTGCATTCCTTCGGCCACCGCGGAGCACATCGGCGCGGTCTCCGCTGCGGAAGAGTCTGATGACCGCGTGAAGGGGTGCATCGCGGTGCACTACTACCAGTCGCGTTTCTACTACATGGAGAAGCACTTTGGCGGTCTGGCCGCTCGCGCCGCCACGCTCGCGGAGTTCTGTGTTGAGCCGCCGCTCGCACTGCTGCGATCCCTGCTCGGCAAGCACAAGGGCCCCATCTTCCGCCGCTGGCGGCACCCTCTCTGGCAGCGCCCTCGCCCCGCGCAGGAGGTCGCGCCGCTGTGATCACCGGCGTCGTCATCATCGGGCGCAACGAGGGCGAGCGGTTTGAGCGGTGCCTGCGGTCGCTGTTGGGCAGGGCCAGCCCCATCGTGTACGTGGACTCGGGCAGCACCGACGGCAGTGTCGCGTTCGCGGAGTCCTGCGCGTCGCACGGCGTGCATGTGGTCAGGCTTGATATGTCCACGCCCTTTACCGCGGCACGGGCCCGCAACGCCGGTCTCGAGCGGCTCCTGCAGGCAGCACCCCAGACGCAGTTCGTGCAGTTTGTCGATGGCGATTGCGAGGTGCGCGAAGGGTGGCTGGAAGCTGCGACCGCAACACTGAAAAGGGATGCAACGCTCGCCGCGGTGTCAGGCCGCCTGCGTGAGCGGTTCCCGGAGGCGTCGCTGTACAACCGTCTTGCGGACCTGGAGTGGGACCGGCCCGTGGGCGAGGAAAAGTCCTGCGGCGGCGTTGCCATGATGCGTGTCGAGGCCGTCCAGAAGGCCAGCGGGTTTGATCCCACGCTGATCGCTGGCGAAGAGCCCGAACTCTGCGCCCGCATGCGGGCCCACAGCTTCCGCATCTGGCGCCTCGGCGATGAGATGGCCTGGCACGACCTTGCAATGACGACGAAGAAGCAGTGGCTGACGCGTGCCAGGAGGCACGGCTACGCGATCGTCGAGGTGTCGTACTTCAAAACCGCCGCGAGCCGCGGGCTGTTCCAGCAGCAGGTGCGCAGCGCGGTGCTGTGGGGCGTGGTTGCTCCCGCAACGGTCGTGCTGTACGTGCTTGTCAAGGTCGCGTGCCTGATCGGCTTCGCGATCGTGCTCGCGAACAGCGAACAGGTGTCGCGATGGGCGGTGGCGGGCGGCGATGCCAGAATGCAGATGTACGCCAACACACTGCTCGCGGCCCGCGTGATGCCCGTGCTCGCCGGGATCCCCGTCATCCTTGTTGCGATCGCGTGGTTCATGCAGACGCGAAAACTCGCCCGCCGGGCCGAGTCATTGCAGGGGCTTTCAAAGACGGAAGCGAGGGACTACGCGGCCCTCCTCATGCGGTCCAAACTCTCCCAGGCACGCGGCATGCTCTCGTTCCTGCTCCACCGCCTGCGGAACCGCCGGGCGGGCCTCATCGACTACCGCGAGACCAAGTAGCCGCCACGACTTCCCGCATCGCCACGCACCAACGCGCTGCCGCGGCGGCTCGTTCACCCCACCCCATAGAACCGCTTCGTGTTCTCGTTGATCGCCGCGTGGAAGTCCTCCCACGCCTCGCCCCGCGCTTCCGCCAGAGACTTGGCCGTGATGCTCACCATCCACGGCTCGCACGGCCGCACGCTCCGGTGCGGCACGGGCGACAGGAACGGCGCATCGGTCTCCACCATGATCCGGTCCCGCGGCACCAGGCGTGCCGCGTCCCGCACCTCCGGCGCGTTCTTGTACGTGATGACCCCCGTGAACGACACGCACGCGCCAAAGTCCAGCAGCATCCGCATGTCGTCCACGCCCCCCGTGAAGCAGTGAAAAACAAACTTCTCGGGTGCCAGCCGCGTGCGCCGCAGGATGGGGATGAGCTCCGCAAACGCCTCTCGGCAGTGCAGCACGATGGGCTTGGGCGCCATCGCCGTGTGGCACTGCTCAATGAACGTCAACTGCTCCTCCAGCACCGCCAGTTGCACCGCTTTCGCCGGCTCGCTGTAATGGCTGTCCAGCCCCAGTTCCCCCCACGCAACGCACTTGGGGTGGCTGATGCACTTTCGCACGTTCTCCCACTCGTGCGGCCCCTTGTCGCTATACAGCGGGTGCACCCCAGCGCTGCACCACACATTGGGAAACTGCTCCGCGATCGCGAGCGCCTTCAGGCAGTCCCGCGTCGTCGTGGAGATCGTGATGACCCCCGTCACGCCATGCTCCGCCGCGCGGGCCAGCACGCCGTCCACATCGGCCAGGTCAGGGAACGTCAGGTGGCAGTGCGTGTCGATCACGCCACACTTTACACTGCCCGCCGAGCGCCGCACCGAACCCCGCACGCTCGCATCCGTACACTGGCCCATGCTCCAAGTCGCCCTCCTCGCCGTGCTCCTTGCCGCAAGCCCCGCTGAGCCCCCCAAAGCCCCGGATGCGCCCGCCGCTTCAGCACCAGCCCCAGACCTCCTGCCCGACTACGACCGCTGGTACACCGTCGAACTCATGGGCGGCAAGGCTGGCTGGATGCACTCCCAGCAGCAGCGCAAGGGTGAGACCATCGTGACCCGCACCAAAATGCAGTTCACGATGGGCCGCGGCGGCGCTGGCATCGAGATCACCATGGCCTCCGAGTTTGTCGAGACTTTGGCCGGCAAGCCCGTCTCCATGCGCTCGCAGCAGAAGCTCGGCGCAAGCCCCGTGGACACCACGTGGACCTTCAAGGACGGCACCGTCGAGGTCGTGACCAAGCAGGGCGGCCGCGCAACGACCGAAACTAAGCCCGCCCCGGAAGGGGACTGGGTCACGCCCGCCGTCGCCGAGCGCGAGATGCTCGCCAAGTTCAAGGCCGGTGAAAAGACAATCTCCGCGAGCACCCTCGCGGCCGAAACCGGCTTGGAACCCATCACCCAAACCCGTACCGGCTTTGAGCCCGTCACCATCACCATCGAGGGCAAGCCCGTCGAAGCGATCAAGACCACCGTCACCACCGACGCCATGGGCGGCGTCGCGTCCAGCGAATGGCTCGACAAGGACGGCGAGCTCATCAAGAGCGAGACCAACCTCGGCGGCATCGCCGTGATCATGACGCGATCCAGCAAGGGCGAGGCCCAGGCCGAGGGCGAGGGCTTCGCGCCGGAGATCATGGTCAAGACGTTCGTGAAACCCGACCAGCCGATCAAAGACCCCCGCACCACCAGCCGCGCGGTCTACGTCCTCTCCGTTGAGGGCGAAGACATGCCCGAAATCCCCTCCGCCGGCGCGCAGAAGGTGGAACTCCTGAACGCCACCTCCGCACGCGTTATGGTCGATGCCTCGCACCCCCAGCCCGCCCTGGCCGTGGACGTCAAGAACCCCGCGTTCCTCGCTTCGTCCTCCGCCGCGGACCTGACCGACGACAAACTCACCGCCCTGGCCGCCAAGTCCCTCAAGGACGCCCCGGCCGACAAGGCTCAGCGTGCCGAACTCCTGCGGCGCGCTGTCTACGAGCACATCAGCGACAAGAACCTGGGCACCGCCATGGCTACGGCGAGCGAGGTGGTCCGCACGCGCAGCGGCGACTGCTCCGAGCACGGCGTGCTGCTCGCGGCCCTGCTCCGGGCGGACAAGATCCCGTCCCGCGTCGCGACAGGCCTCATCTACGCCGACTCCTTCGCGGGCTCGCGCGAAATCTTCGGATACCACATGTGGGCCCAGGCCCTGCTCGATGGCCCCGAAGGCCCGCGCTGGGTAGACCTCGACGGCACCTTCCCGCCCGGCATGACCTTTGACGCCACGCACATCTCTATCGCCCATTACGACCTGGGCAACGACACCCTCAACCAGAGCCTCATCGGCCTCGCCCGCGTGCTGGGGCGGCTGGAAATCAAGGTCGAATCCGTCGAGCACGCCCCCGCCCCCGCCCCCGCCAAAGGCAAGTAATCCGCACGTCCGCACCATAGCTATGGACGCCACCACGCACCCTCCCTGCAAGATTCCCGCACGTGCCCGCGACGCCCACAAGGGCACCGCGGGCACAGTCGTCGTCATCGGCGGCAGCAGCAGTGGGGGCCGCCTCATGATCGGCGCTCCCGCGCTCACCGCCCGCGCCGCCCTCCGCAGCGGCGCTGGGCTCGCGAAGATCGTCGCTCCGCGCGCGGTCCTGCCGCACGCGCTCACGCTCTGCCCCTCCGCCACAGGCATCGTCCTCGAGACCGACATCAGCGGCGAACTCATCGCCCACGAAGCCGCCGAGACTTTCGACGCCGTCGCTCAAGAGGCAGACTGCATCGCCATCGGCCCCGGCCTCGGCGTGAGCGACGCGGCCAGAGCCTTGTGCTTCCGCGCGGTCCAGCAGGAGGACGTCCCTGTCGTCGTCGATGCCGACGCCATCACCAACCTCGCCCACGTGCCCGAACTCACCCGCGACTTCCACGGCGCGTGCATCCTCACGCCCCACCCCGGCGAGTTCCGCCGCATCGCCCAGGCGCTCGGCATCTCGCACGACCCTGTCAACCCCGCCTCGCGCCCCGCCGCGGCCGAGCACCTCGCCCAGCGCCTCGGCTGCATCGTCGTCCTCAAGGGTGCGGGCACCATCGTCACCAACGGCCACGACACGTGGACTTGCGACGCGGGCCACCCGTGCCTCGCCACCGCCGGCACAGGCGACGTGCTGACCGGCCTCATTGGGGGACTCGTTGCGCAGTTTCTTTCTCCCCGCGGGGGGCGGGGGCCTGGGGAGGGCCGGGGAGGGGTTGGCGGCATGCCAACAACCGACCTCCATGCTCTCGCACGGGCACGTCTTTCAGGCCAGCCAGTTCCACCAGCACCCGCCTCGACGCTCTCCCTCCTCACCCTCACCAAACTCGCCGTCTGGACCCACGCCCGCGCGGGCGAAGTCTGGGCCCATTCCCACGGTGCCCAGGCCGGTCTGCTCGCGGCAGACCTCACCGATCTGCTCCCCGGCGTGCTCGCAGCCGCGGCGGACAAGTAGCGACGCTTCCACCGTAGACTTTTCCCATGGCCGACTCCTCCCGCCGCCGCAACATCCTGATCGTGATCGCGCTCATCTGCATCGCGATCATCATCCTCTTGCTCACGCGCTGCCGCCAGAAGCCTGTCACCGCTCCGGCACCCGCGCCCCCGGTCACGCCCGTCGCTCCGAAAGACCCCGCGCCCGCGCAACCCTCCGCAGCTCCGCCCGGCGCACAACTGCCCGAAGAAGTCCTCACGCCCGCGACGATCACCGCCCCGCCCAGCGTCATCGCCGGCCAAACCTTCAACGTCACATGGACCGGCCCCAACAACCCGGGCGACTACGTCATGATCGTCCCCAGCGCCGCCCCCGCGAGCGTCAACGGCAACTACGGCGAAACCCAGCACGGCCCCTCGCTCGAACTCACCGCGCCGATGGAGCCCGGCCCCTTTGAAGTGCGTTACGTCACCGCGCGATCCCGCACCATCCTCGCCCGCGCAACCATCGAGGTCACTGCCCCAACCGCCGCGCTGGAAGCCCCTGCCACCGTGCCGCTCGGCGCTTTGTTCGCCGTCACTTGGACAGGCCCGGACAACAAGGGCGACTACATCACCATCGTGCGCAAGGATGCACCCGACGGCACCTACGCCAACTACACACTCACCGAGAAGGGCTCACCCCTCACCATTACCGCGCCGCCCGAGGCCGGCGCCGCCGAAGTCCGCTACATGACCGGCCAGGGCAGCAAGGTCCTGGCGCGCCGCGAGGTCACCATCGCAGCACCAGACGTCACGCTCGATGCGCCCGCCGACGCCATCGCTGGCACCACCATCCGCGTCACCTGGGCCGGGCCCAACAACTCCGGCGATTACATAACAATCGTTCCGAAGGAATTTCCCGACGGCCGCTACGGCAACTACACCAACACCTCCAAGGGTTCGCCCATGGACCTCCTTGCGCCCATCACAGCGGGCGACGCCGAACTCCGCTACATGACCGGTCAGGGGGCCAAGGTCTTGGCCCGCCGCGCCATCACCATCTCCGCCGCGAGCATCACACTGATGGCAGACCCCGAGTGCGCCCCCGGCGCGGCCGTCAGCGTCACGTGGACGGGCCCCAACAACCCGGGCGACTACATCACGATCGTGCCGAAGATCACGCCCGACGAGGGGTACGCCGCGTACGCGAACACCGACAAAGGCTCGCCATTGAGCATCAACGCCCCCAAGGACGCCGGCGACGCCGAGATCCGCTACGTCGCGGGCCAGGGCAGGGTGGTCTTGGCGCGGGTGCCGATCAGAGTGCGGTGAAAAAACGAGTCCTACCGCGCCTTCCGCAGCCGAATCTCTTTCTCTTCGCTCGTCCCATCCTCGTTCTCGCGCCGCACCGTCAGGTCCACGCGCGTGCCGCGGAAGAGCCCGGCGTCCTTCAGCGAGATCATCACTTCCTCGAACGACTTCGCCTCGCGGCCTTCCACCTTGATGATGACGTCGCCCGCCCGCAGCCCAGCATCCGCGGCCGGGCCCGCCGGCACCATGCGGAAGATCATCGCCGGCCCGCGCTCGCCGCCGTCGCCCAGCTCCATGCCGAACTGCTCAAACGTCAGCATCGCGTACTGCCCGGCGAGCACATCATCGGGCATCGCGCCCACCGTCACGGAGAGGTCAACAAACGTCCGGTCGCCGTCCTCGCCCTCGCGCGAAACCTTGACGACCACCGTGGACCCCGGCCGTCGCGCACCGATGAGCGCCCGCACCAGGTCCCGCTCGGTCGCGGGCTCGCCATCCACCGCGACGATGATGTCCCCATCGCGCATCCCGGCTTTCTCCGCCGGGGTGCCCGCCTGCACGCGGTCCACGAGCACGCCTTTGCCCTCATAGCCCGCGCTGCCGATGTCCACGGGGTTCGGGCCCATCGACACACCAAGGTACCCGCTCCGCGGCGTCTGCCCCTCGATGATCTGCTCCACACGCGGCTCGATGGTCGCCAGGGGAATCGCGAACGAAATGCCTGCGGACTGCCCCTCTGTCCCGCCCTCGCTGTTCTCCGCGGTAGCGATCGCCACGTTCATGCCCACGACGCGCCCGCTCACGTCCACCAGCGGCCCGCCGGAATTGCCCGGGTTCACCGCCGCGTCGGTTTGGATGTAGTTCGTGATCCCCGCCTGCCCGATGCCGCCGCGGGCGGTGCGGCCCAGGCCGCTCACGATGCCCTCGCTCATGCTGAACTTGAAGTTGAAGGGGCTGCCGAAGGCGAACACTCGGTCACCCCGGTGTACGCGCTCGCCCGTCGCGCGGCGCACAGGCACCAGGTAGTCCCCGGTCGGCACCTTCAGCACCGCGATGTCTGTCAGAGGATCGACGCCCACCACCTGACCGGTCTCGACGCGCCCGTCAAAGAACTGCACGTCCACGCGGCTGGCCGGCCCCACCACGTGCGCGTTGGTCACGATGTGCCCATCGTCATCAAAGACCCAGCCCGAGCCGCTCGCGCCCGCGCCGCGCCACATGCGGATGTCCAGGTGCACCACGCTCGGCTCCACCGCGTCCGCCACGCGCTGCGTGGCCCGGTTGAACCGCTCGAGGATGTCGTCACCGTCGAGTTCCTGCCGCGCCAGCTCCACCCGCTCCCGCGCCCGCACCGCCGTCACCCGCATCATCATCCCCGGTAACGCCACCAGCACCGCCCCCGCGGTGAGCAGCACGACAAACGCTGGGCCGAACGACACAATGCGACGCATGAGGTTCCTTCAAGAGCACGCTGCCGGCAGCCCTCTTCTACGCCCGACCCGCCCCGCTGTTTGCCAAATTACTCCAAACTGTTCACCGCTCACTGCTCACTATTCACCTTCTTGACCACCGTCTCGCCCTTCACTGTCTCGGTCTTTCCGCCCCGCTGCCCCACAAACTCCACCCACCCCCGCGCCGCCGCCCGGATCCGCGGCCCGATATCCGCCAACTGCACCGCGAACGGTGGGGGAGTATCGGTCATGCCGAGCAGGTCCTGCAGCACCAGCACCTGCCCGTGGCAGGCGTGCCCGGCCCCAATCCCGATCACCGGCACGGTCGTCGCGTCCAGCACGCGTTTGGTCACTTCCTCCGGCACCGCCTCGATCAGCAGCATCACCGCCCCGGCCTGCTCAAGCGCCACCGCGTCTTCAACGACACGCTGCGCCGCCTTCTCCGTGCGCCCCGCCCCCGCATAACCCCCGGTCAGCGCCGCCTGCTGGGGCTTGCTGCCCACATGCGCACACACCGGCACGCCCGCCCGCGTCATCTTGCTCACGAGCCCCGCCATCGAAGCATCCGCTTCCACCTTCACGATGTCCGCCATCCCGTCCCGCAGGAAGCGCCCGGCGTTCCGCACGCCCTCCGCCTCGTCCGCGTGGTACGACAAAAACGGCATGTCCGCCATCACCACCCGGTCCGGCGCACCACGCTTCACACCCGCCGTCAGCGCAATCAGCACCTCCAGCGGCATGTCGATGGTCCGGCTGAACCCCAGCACCATCTCCGCGGCGGTATCACCCACCAGCAGCACATGCACGCCCCCGCGCGCCAGCCACCGCGCCGTCGTCGCGTCATAGCACGTCAGGCACGCGAACGGCTCCCCGCCCCGTGCCATCGCCCGCAGCGTCTTGATCGTCACAGGCCCGTTCTGCATGCAAAACCCTAGGTTCCTTCCCCCTCCCCCACGCGGGGAGGGCCGGGGAGGGGTTGGCACACCAACTACCACGCCATTCCCACGCGTCAGATTCCACCGCTACAACTTCGTCTCTTCGTCTCTTCGTCTCTTCGTCTCTCCGTCTCTCCGTCTCTCCGTCTCTACTTCCCCTTCTCCACCTGCCGCACCTTGATCGGCTCCACTTCCTTCAGTTCCTTGCTCGCCTTCTTCGGCACCCCGCCCGTGCTGAACGTCACGAAAGAATCCACGAACGCCGGCGCCTGCGGGAACACCATCCACCCCCACATTTCCGGAGCCCCGTACGTCACCACGCCGTCCACCGGCGGCGTGAAGTTGAACGACATCGGCGCGACCTGGTCCAGTTCATCGTTGTGCCCAAAGTACCGCCACTTCGCGTCCAGCTTCTGCGGCTTGCTGCTGATCTTCCGCAGCTTCAGGATGTCGATGGGCACCCAGCACATGGCGTTGCTCCCCTCATCAAAGAGGGCAAACTCCGCCCACGTCCGCAGCGACACCTGCTCGCGCGAGCCCCCCAGCCCGCCGCCGCCGCTCCCGCTGTCCACGCCGATCACGATGCGCGCCGGGATCTCCGCCTCGCGCAGCAGCGCCACCAGCGCCACGACCATGTCGTGCGTCGATCCCCGCCCGCTCTTGAACGTCTCCGACGGCCGCTGCAGCTCAAAGCCCTCGAGCGCCCCGCGCCGCGTGCTCTTGATGCCTGCGCCCTGGTTGGGCGCAACATCCCGCCACACCTTCCCCGTCAAAATCTTCGCCAGCCGCGCGGGCGCAACCTTCTTCACGTCCTCAATCCGCTCCTCGTTCAGGTACGCCTTCAGCACACCCGCCATTTCCTCCGGCGGATACTCCGCGGCCTTCCCCTCCACCGTCACGCCCTTCTCGATCCACATCTGCGGAGTCTCGAGCGTGCTCGCCGCGTCCGCCGGCCACTCGCCGGGCCAACCCACCGAGTTCGCCGCGTCCTCGTCAAACCGCACCTTGTAGCACCGCACGGGGTACTCCACCACCAGCCCCGCCTCGCGCACCGCCCCGCCCGCGGCCTTCACACGCTCGACCACTTCCTTCGGCGCCTGCCACGTGCTGTACCGCGATCCATTCGGGTAGTTGTTGTCCACGATGGTCGGCTCATCATCCACGATCCGGTCCGAGATCGTGAACCGCCCCTTGAAACCCACCTCGCCGATGTCCCCATCCGGCCACGGCTTGGTCTCGCCCAGAAGGTCGCTCCCCGCCGTCGTCGTGATGTACGGCCACACCATCGACACCGCGTCAAAGTTGAACGGCGTCACCACCGGCATCTGCAGCGTCTTCCCGCTGAAGGGGTCGCGGAACGTCTCCTTCTGCTTCGGGTTGTCCGACCGCACCTGCACCCGCACCTGCACCAGGATGTCGTTGGGGTCTTCCCGCACCACCCACGGCCCCCAGAACGGCAGTTCCTTCTTCTGCGCTCCTGCCTTCGTGTCCCCCGGCTTCACCACGGGCACCCGCGGCACCCTTGGCTGCCTCGGCGCCGGCTTGTTGTCCGCCGGAGGCGTATTCGGCGCAGGCGTAGGAGCCGGGTTCGTGGGCGCGGGCGTGGGGGCAGGCGTGGGTGTGGGCGCCGGCTGCGTCTGACCCACCGCCAGCCCGCTCAACATCACCAACACCGTGGCAAACACACCAGTCTTCATGTTCATTTTCCTTCCCCCCTCCCAGTTGGGAGGGGCCGGGGGTGGGCTGCTGTTCTTCCCCTCCCCACGCGGCGGGCAAGGGGCGGCCACCCTCACAGTATCAGACACCCCTTCCCCACGCCCGTTCCAAACCCTTACACTGATTCCATGGCCAAGAAACCCATCCGCACGAGCAAGCCCCCCCGTTCCCAATCCTCCCCAAAGGGGGAGGTGCCGCGGTCCTCCGCGGCGGTGGGGGCTTCTGCTTCTACCCGTCCTTCCCGTTCTCCCGCCACCAACGGCTCCCGTTCGCGCTCTTCCACTCCCTCTTCCCCCTCCGCGCCCCTCCGCCCCTCCTCCGCCCCCTCCGCGATCGGCTCGTCTTTCCGCACCGAAAAAGACACCATGGGCGAAATGCAAGTCCCCAGCGACGCCCTCTACGGCGCCTCCACCCAGCGCGCCGTCCTCAACTTCCCCGTCTCCGGCCGCACCGTCCCCCTCCCCGTGATCACCGCTTACGCCACGCTCAAGGCCGCCTGCGCGACCGTCAACAACCGCCTCGGCCGCCTCGATGGCGACCGCACCCGCGCCATCACCGAAGCCTGCCGCGAAGTCAGCGACGGTCTGCCCGGCTTCGGCGGCCTCGCACGCCACTTCCCCGTGGACATCTACCAGACCGGCTCCGGCACCTCGACCAACATGAACGCCAACGAGGTGATCGCCAACATCATCTGCCTGCGCCGCCACGCGCCCATCGGCAGCAGCAAAGACCCCGCCTACATCGCCGCCGGAGGCGTCCACCCCAACGACCATGTCAACATGGGCCAGTCCTCCAACGACACCTTCCCCACGGCCATGCACATCGCCGCGGCCGTCATGATCAAGAACGAGCTCCTCCCCGCCATCAAGGAAATGGCCCAGGACCTCGACGCCAAGGCCAAGGCCTGGGACAAGATCGTCAAGATCGGCCGCACCCACCTCCAGGACGCAACCCCCATCCGCCTGGGCCAGGAGTTCTCCGGCTACGCCAGCCAGCTCCACCACGCAGAGGAGCGCCTCCACCGCGCCCTGCACACGCTGAGCGAACTCGCCATCGGCGGCACCGCCGTCGGCACCGGCATCAACTGCCACGAAGACTTCGGCCGCCTCGTCGCCGCCGAACTCACCAAGCAAACCGGCGTCCACTTCCGCGAGGCCCAGAACCACTTCGAGGCCCAGCACGCCAAGGACGCCTATGTCGAGGCCTCCGGCATCATGAAGACCATCGCCGTGAGCCTGAGCAAGATCGCCAACGACATCCGCTGGCTGGGCAGCGGCCCGCGCTGCGGCATCGGGGAGCTCGTCCTCCCCGCCGTGCAGCCCGGTTCTTCAATCATGCCCGGCAAGACCAACCCCGTCATCTGCGAAGCACTCATCATGGTCTGCTGCCAGGTCATCGGCAACGACACGGCCATCACCTACGGCGGCTTCGGCGGCGTCGGAAGCCTCCTGGACCTCAACGTCGCCATGCCCATGATGGCCCACAACCTGCTGGACTCCATCCACCTCACGTCCAACGCCTGCCAGATGTTCTCACAGAAGCTCTTGCGCCAGCATGAGCATTCCCCGGGCTTGCTCCCCGACGAAGCCAAGTGCAAGTCCCTCATCGAAGGCTCCCTGGCCATGTGTACCAGCCTCGTCCCCGTCATCGGCTACGACAAGTCCGCGGCACTGGCCAAGGAAGCCTTCAAACAAGGCAAGACCGTCCGCCAACTCGCCTACGAGACGGTAGTGGGGCAGGCAGGGGGAGACGGCAAAAAGATCACCAAGCAGGACATCGACACGTACCTTGACCCATGGTCCATGACCCTGCCGGGCGGGGAGGGGAGTGCGGGGGGATGAGCACGTCTATACCTGAGCAGATCGTCGCGCTGTTGCGCAAGCGGCCGACTCACCCGTTGTGCGATGAATGCATCGCAACAGAGTTGGGGTTAGCCAATCGGCAGGAGGCACAGCAGGTGACAGCCTCCCTCGCCCACGCTGTCGAGTTTGTTTGCGATCAAGACTACTGCTCGGAGTGCGGCGGCCTAAGGAGAACTATCCGCGTGCGGCCTCGATGACGTTACTCCCCTTGACTGGTGATTCGGACGCCGGGGAAACCTAAGCGGTTTCCCCGGCGTCCCCTTCCCTTTTTAGACCCGTGACATGCGGGGGCGAAGTCGGCCCTGCGACTTCGATACTTGGGGCGCGGGAACCCGTCGAAGTCGTCAAAGCCCGACTGCGATGGCACGACTTCGGTGCCCCCCGCCACGAGGTTCCGGCCAACCGCCTTGTAGAAGGGGCATGACAAACCACCCAGTTGGATGTATAATCTCACCATGCCCACAGACACAGAACTACTTACCGAGATTCGTGACCTGCTCGCGATCATGGCTGAACCGCAAATTGCGGAGCGTGACAAACGACAGCGGCAGGAAATCAAGGAATTGGTCGGTAGGCGGCCAAAAGCGCAAGCTGCTGTGTACCTGATGGACGGGAATAGGAAGCAGTCCGAAATCACCAAGGCAACCGGATTTCATCAAGGTGATTTGAGCAAGCTTGTGAAGGAGTTGGTGAGCGGAAAGCTCGCCACGGTGGTTGATGGGAAGCCGCGACTGGGTCTTCGTCTGCCCCCAGGCTTGTTCGACAAGGATACCAAGTAATGGCTGATGTTCTCCTCACAGATATCCGCAACTGGGTTCGCGCCGCTGCCTACCCACTCGTGAAAAAATCTCTCGAAGAAGCGTTGCCGGACGCAAAATTGCGAACCGCGTACCAGTTGTTTGATGGCGAACACACCATTGAGCAAATCCGCACCAAATGCAAAATGAGCCCGAATGCCGTCGGATTGCTTGGCAGCAAGTGCGTGGCAATGGGGCTTATGGAAATCAAAGAGGACAAGCGGCGCGTACGGCTATTCGACCTGAACGACTTTGGAATGCTCGATGACGACGGAGACGGGGAGGCAAAGGGCAATGGCCGAAACAAGAAAGCCAAGGATTGAAGTCGCCTCCGAACAGCTAAAGAGCGAACTGGAGGAGATAAAACAGCGAATCAGCGTGATCGAAACGATAACGGCGGCTGCGCATCGTCCACAAGTAGAAGCGTTGGTACGTAAAGAGATTGATGCGTTGGGTTCAAAGACGATTGAGGTGCTGGCTGCGTGCAAAGTGCCGCGCACGCGGCAAGAATTGATGACGCAGTTCAGCTTTAACTCGGCCCCGGCGTTGGACTATCACCTGGGCGCCTTGCGTGCTGCTGACCTACTTCTGGGGATCAGCGAGGATGGCCAGCCGCAGCGATTTGTCTGGAGCAATCTGTTCAAGCGTCTTCCTCCGAAAGTCATCAAGGAGTTGCTGAATAATGACTGAGGCCGCTTGGTGCGAGGGCACCGACCTCTTGCGAGGGGCGTTGTCCGACTTTGCCGGAGGGCTTGCTGCGACCATAGTGTGGTGGGCCGCGTGGATCCTGCACAACCGAAGCCAACAGGCGAAGCAAAGACTTCAGAAGCGCCAATCGATTTCCATCGAAGTTGCTCTGCTTCTTGCTTGGCTGCGCACTCTGGAGAGTGAACCATCGCGCGGTGTGACGACGTTCGCGCATCGCGGGGTTACCGCATTGTCAGCGCTAGTGCGGCTTGGCCCCGACATCACTCCCGGTCGGAGCCTTGAACCGAGTTTGGGCGAGCTTGAACACCGGGTCGCAGTTGTAGAAGCATTGGCAACGCGGCTGTTCGTGGAAACCACAGGCATTGCACGCGCCATGACGGACGACACGGACTTGGTGTCCGCCCTTAAGGTTTCTCTTACTGAGGCCATCACAGAAGCCAAGACATCGCTCAAGAAATTTGAAAGCGCTTTCATGCAGCCGTAGACCGCGTGGCAGAAGAGGGTGGGCAGGGGTGGCACAACTTTCCCCTCCCGTGCTTCCGCGCCGGGTGCCACCGAGATCGGGCTCTTACGATCTCGGTGCTTCGTCGGCAGGTGGCATCACTTTCGACGCGATCGCCCGTTACTTCATCCAGTTCTCTATTAGGCGGTAGTTCGCCCCGGTTGGATCACTAAGTCGAAAGAGTGTGCCCGTCATAGTGATTGCGTCCCACTTCTTGGCATCCTTCACAAAGTCCGCGTAGTAGCGGGTTTCTTGACGGTTGATTCTTCGGAAGTGTCTGAACCACACGCCAATCTCCGGCTCTCGGCGGGCGATGTAGTTGTAGTCTGAGTCGACTGTGACAAGCGCGAATGGGAAGTGATGCACCAATACGAGGACTTTGTCTCCCCTGGCCATTCGCTTGGCGAGATCTATGTACCCCCGCTGCGATTCCGGTAAAATGCTTGGGTCGAGATTTCGTAGGTCTCCCGGATCGTCATCGAAGTCGAGTCCGATGAACCCCGCCGCAATGCTGTTCACGGTGTGGCCCATGGCGCCGTCAGGGTCGGATGGGTGAAGCTGCATACGCCAGAAAGCCATGGTCCGTCTCCAGAGATGCCTGTGTAGGATATTGCCGATGGCAGCTAAATCGAAGTATCCTGAAGGTGGGCCCATCATGTGGAGCATCATCGGAGCCGCCGCACTGGCAATCCTTGTCATTGAGGTGTGGAGTCGGCTGTGACGCCAGGTGCCACCGAGGTCGGGCTTTGACGACCTAGGAGCTTCTGAGCGGAAGCACACCGAGATTGCAGAGCCAATCTCAGTGGCGCGATCTCGGTGCCACCTGCCGGGCCCCTCCCGAGTCACCGGGTTCTACTCTCGTCTCTCGATCCGCATCACCAGCAAAGTGCCACCGAGATCGGGCCCTGACGATCTCGGTGCTTCAGCGCGCTCAGAAGCCGCTCCTCGACGGCCCACCAACAGCGCAAGTCACCGCAAATACACCACTTGCAATCAAGCCAATCAAAAACCGTACATCCCCATTGACGCGATCTCGTTCATGCCGTACATTCTCCGTACCGCATGGTCGCCCTCACCGCCCATCCTGACCCCACGCCCCACGGGCCCACCCCCTCAGCACCCGCCGAGCCCTTCCCGCGCGCACACCTGCTCGAACTCCTCCTGGACCCCACCAAGTCCCTCCAAGACGTCGCGGCCGGCCTCAACACCACCCTCGACCAACTCTCCCTCTTCCTCGCCAGCGACCAGGGCGAAGCGCTGCTTTCTCAGGCCCACCACCTCGCCACCCTCCGCACCCGAGCCCTCGCCACCGCCCACCTCCACAAAGCCATCGCCGCCCTCGGCACCATGCTCGACGACTACAACCGAAACCAAATCGCCAC